>DAINND010000039.1:0-14174 GCA_036736065.1 Ilumatobacteraceae bacterium | reverse complement strand
ACCTACCGGGGCACGATGGCCGGCACCCCGGACGTGGTCGCCTTCGCCGAGACCCTCGAACGGGTCTGCGTCGAGGCGGTCGAGCAGGGCGAGATGACCAAGGACCTCGCGCTGCTCATCAGCCGCGACACGCCGTGGCTCACCACCGAGGACTTCCTCGACGCGCTCGACCGGCGCCTCCAGGAGAAGATGTCCTGATCCGCCCATGCGCGCCGTCGTCCTGCACTCCTACGGTGGCCCCGAGGTCCTGACGATCGAGGATGTCGCCGACCCTGTCCCCGGGCCCGACGAGGTGCTCGTCGACATCGCCGCCACGGCGCTCAATCGCGCCGACCTGCTCCAGCGGATGGGGCTCTACCCCGACCCGCGGCGGGTGAAGCCCGAGATCCCGGGCCTCGAGTTCGCCGGCACCGTGAGCGCCATCGGCGCCCGCGTGACGATGTGGAAGCCCGGCGACCGGGTGATGGGCATCGAAGCCGGCGGCGCGTACGCCGAGCGGATCGCCACCCACGAGCGCCAGCTGCTCGCCGTGCCCGCCGGGATGGCGCTCACCCACGCAGCCGCGATTCCGGAGGTGTTCCTCACTGCGTGGGACGCGCTGGTCGTGCAGGGTGGGCTGTCGAGCGGACGCTGGGCTCTGGTGCATGCCGGGGCGAGCGGTGTGGGCACGGCGTCGATCCAGATCGCCAAGGCGATCGGGGCGCGCATCGCCGTCACCTGCTCGGCGGGCAAGGCCGAGGCGTGCCGGGCCCTGGGTGCTGACATCGTGCTCGAGCGCTCGCCGCACGACTGGTTGGTCGACGCCGGGGCTGCAGTGCCGCAGGGATTCGACACGATCCTCGACGTCGTGGGCGGCGAGGAGATCGATCGCAACCTCCAGGCCGTCGCCACTCGTGGGACCATCGTGCAGGTGGGCCTGATGGGCGGTGCCACCGTGCCCGTCAACGTCGGGCTGCTCATGGGCAAGCGGGCCACATGGGTGGGCACGACGCTGCGTGCCCGGCCGATCGAGGAGAAGGTCGCCGTCACCCGACGGTTCGCCGCCGAGATGCTGCCGCTGTTCGACACCGGGGCGATGCTGCCGGTGATCGACAGCGTCTACCCGTTCGACCGCATCGCCGAGGCCCAGCAGCACATGGCGGCCAACGCCAACACCGGCAAGATCGTCGTCACCGTCACCGGCTGATCCGCGCCGACTGCCCTGCGCCGTCACCAACGTCAGGCTTCGACGATCACCCGACGGCTGTGGTGGCCGGTCGCGCCGTCCGGGTCGGGGCGTGCGACGAGCTCGGTCTGGACCTCACCCGACCCATCGGTGGCGCGCACCCGGATGACGTGCTCGCCCGGCTCGGCCTGCCACTCGAACAGCCACTGTCGCCACGTGTCGGTGCTGACGTCGCTGCCGAGGCGCGCCTCGACCCACTCGCCGTCGTCGATGCGCACCTCGACGCGGGTGATGCCACGGCGTTGCGCCCAGGCGACGCCGGCCACAGCAACCAGGCCCGCGTTCACCGACTCGCCGCGGCGCGGCACGTCGATGCGCGACTGGGTCTTGATCGGGGCCTCACGAGCCCAGCCACGGGGGATCCAGTAGCCCTCCTCGGCGTCCCAGGTGGTGAGGTCGAGCCTGGCCAGCCACTTGGTGGCGCTGACGTAGCCGTAGAGGCCCGGCACGATCACGCGGGCCGGGAACCCGTGGCGCACGGGGAGCGGCTCACCGTTCATGCCGACAGCGATCATCGCGTCGCGGCCGTCGGTCGCGGCCGTCACCGGGAACCCGCACGTCCAGCCGTCGACCGAGGTGCCGAACACTTGCTCGGCCCCCGGTTGCACCCCAGCCTCGTCGAGGAGCTCGGCGAGCAGCACCCCCTGCCAGGTGCCGGTGCCGACCAGGTTGCCACCGACCTCGTTCGACACGCAGGCGATGGTGACGTGCCGCTCGACCTGCGGCCGGGCGAGCAGATCGGCGTAGGTGAGCCGGAGCGGTCGATCGACCATGCCGCCGATCTCGAGCGCCCAGCGATCGACCCGGACACGTGGGATCGACAACGCAGTGTCGATCCGGTAGAAGTCGGCGATCGGCGTGATGAACGGCGACTCCGGCGACAGCGTCGCGTCGGCAGGCACCTCCGGTGCGCCCGAGGTGACCGAGCCGGGGGAGAGCTCGGGCAGGTCCGGTGCGACCGCCCGGGCCTCGTCGGCCCGGCGCCGCTCGACCAGCCGGGCGACCGTGCCGGCGCCGACCGCCACCGCTGCGGTGCCGGCGCCTGCCGCCATGAACCGTCGACGGTCCCACCCGTCACGGGCCTGCGACGCGCCGGGCCGCTCACGCGGCGGGTCGCCGGCAGCGACGATCCCCGTGAGCCACCAGATCGCCGCTGCACCGACGGCCGTGGCGACGAGCGCCGCGGCTGCTGCGGCCGCCCCCTCGACAGGCCTGCTCGCTGCGATGACGGCGCCGAGCACACCGAACACGACCATGGCGGCCGGGCCGACCCAGCGCTGCCGTCGGGCCCGGGCACCGGCCAGGGCGGCCAGCGCCGCGATCACCAGCACCATGCCGACGCGCAGCGCGGCTTTGTTGGCCGTGCCGAACCAGTCGATGGCGACGTCCTTCAGCCAGGCTGGGGTGCGATCGATGAACTCGCTGCCGACCGCGTCGAGCGGCGCCGCGGCGTCGAGGCCAGCGGCCACCAGCCATCCGGCGCCGAGCGCAGCTGCCGTCGCCAGGAGGCCGGCCACCGGGCCGGCCCAGCGCGGGGCCGGTGCCGGGTCGCGCCTGGGCGCCTCGGGGTCGACCTCGGGGAGGGGCGCGCCTGTGGCGCCGGGGTCGGGATGGTCGCTCATCGTCAAGGGGTGTCCGGAGCCGAGGGGCTCCGCGGATGAGCGTAGGCCGGTGCCGTCGGCCGGTGTCGGGTCGTCAGCGGTCCTGCAGTGCCACGTAGTCGCGGGTCTCGGGACCCGTGTACCACTGCCGCGGACGGCTGATCTTCTGGTCCTTGTCGCCGAGCAGCTCCTGCCAGTGCGCGAGCCAGCCGACCGTGCGGGGGATCGCGAACAGCACGGTGAACATCGCCACCGGGAAGCCGAGCGCCTGGTAGATGAGCCCGGAGTAGAAGTCGACGTTCGGGTAGAGCTTGCGATCGACGAAGTACGGGTCGCTGAGCGCGGTCTCTTCGAGCTTGAGGGCGATGTCGAGCAGCGGGTTCTTGCCGGTCACCTCGAACACGTCGTAGGCGGTCTGCTTGATGATCTTCGCCCGCGGGTCGTAGTTCTTGTAGACACGGTGGCCGAAGCCCATGAGGCGGCTTCCCGAACCGCTCTTCACCTCGTCGATGAACGCCGGCACATTGTCGATGCTGCCGATGTCGGCGAGCATGCGCACGACGGCCTCGTTGGCGCCACCGTGCAGTGGGCCGTAGAGCGCTGAGGCGGCTGCAGCCGCTGCCGAGTAGGGGTCGGCGTGGCTCGACCCGACGACGCGCATCGCCGTGGTGCCGCAGTTCTGCTCGTGGTCGGCGTGCAGGATGAACAGCACGTCCATCGCCCGCTCGAGGCGCGGGTCGATCTCATAGTCGTCACCGACGCGCCACATCATGTTGAGGAAGTTCGCCGGGAACGACAGGTTGTTGTTGGGATAGACGAACGGCAGGCCGACCGAGAAGCGGTAGGCCATCGCGGCGAGGGTGGGTGTCTTGGCGATGAGGCGCAGGATCTGCTTGTCGCGGCTGGCCTTGTCGTCGATGTCCTTCGCGTCGCTGTAGAACGTGCCGAGGGCGGCGAGCGAGCTGATGAGCATGCCCATCGGATGGGCGTCGTAGTGGAAGCCGTCGACGAACCGCTTGCGCATGTTCTCGTGGATGAACGTGTGATGGGTGACGTCGTAGGTCCACTGCGCGAGCTGGGCCGCGTCGGGCAGCTCGCCGTTCAGCAACAGGTACGCGACCTCGAGGTAGGTGCTCCGCTCGGCGAGCTGCTCGATCGGGTAGCCGCGGTAGCGCAGGATGCCGGCTTCGCCGTCGAGGTAGGTGATGGCGCTCTTGCAGGCGGCCGTCTGCATGTAGGCCGGGTCGTAGATGTAGAGCGACGGGGCGAGCTGGCGCACCGCCGACGCCGGGAAGACACCGCCCTCGATGGGAACGGTGACGGTCTTGCCGGTGCGGTCGTCGGTGATGGTGATGGTGTCGGGCACGGTGCTTCCTCGAGTGACACGGATGGGATGTGGGGCTTTCTCCCCGGCGACTGACACTAGCGGGGCCGTCGCGCAGGTGGCCCAACCCTCCGTCGGTAGGGATGGGACTGTCCGTGGGCGAGGTGCCCGCCGCCACGTGCGGGCGATGGTCCTCGACGCGTCCGGCCGACAGTCGCCAGGGTCACAGCGGCGTGTTGTCGTGGCTCCTCGGCTGGAGCTGCTCGCGCTTGTCGACCAGTGCCGCGAGCGCCCTGGCGATCACCGAGCGGGTCTCGGCCGGTTCGATCACGGCGTCGACGTAGCCGCGCTCGGCGGCGACATAGGGGTTCAGGAGGCGCTCGGTGTAGTCGGCCTCGAATGCAGCGCGCTCGTCGGCGGTTGCCCGCCGTTGCAGGATGGCTGCTGCCTGCCCGGCGCCCATCACGGCCAGCTCGGCCCACGGCCAGGCGATGCACAGGTCGTTGCCCATCTTCTTTGAGTCCATCACGATGTAGGCGCCGCCATAGCTCTTGCGCAGGATCACGCAGATGCGTGGCACCGTGGCCCGCCCGTAGGCGAACACCAGCTGTGCTCCGTGTCGGATCATGCCCCGCCACTCGAGGTCCTTGCCGGGATAGAAACCCGGTGTGTCGACCAACGTGACGAGCGGCAGGTTGAACGCGTCGCAGAACGCCACGAAACGCGCGGCCTTCTGCGACGCAGGGATGTCGAGGGTGCCGGCCAACGAGATGGGCTGGTTGGCGACGATGCCCACGGGCATGCCCCCGATCGTCGCGAACGCCGTGACCACGTTCGGCGCCCACCGGGCTCGCAGCTCGAGCAGCTCGCCGTCGGCGACCAGCTCGCGGGCGACCTGGCGGACGTCGTAGCTGCCCGTGGAGGAGGAGGGGATCACGGCCCCGGCGGCGCTCGTGTCGCGGTCGACGTCGTCGTCGGTCGGCCAGCGCGGCGGCTCGTCGTCGTTGTGGGACGGCAGGTAGGCGAGCAGGCCGGCCACCTGCTCCATCGCTGCGTCGAGGTCGGCGGCGATCAGGCTCGCTGCGCCGCTGTAACGCGCGTGTGTCGCTGCACCGCCCAGCTCGTCCTGGTCGATGACGACGCCCGTGAACTCCGCGACCATGGTCGGGCCGCTCACGAAGGCGTACGAGGCCTCGGTCATGACGACCAGGTCGGCCAGGCCGAGCAGCAGTGCCGGTCCGCTCACGGCCGGCCCGTCGACCACCATCACCACGGGCACCACGCCCGAGCACGCGGCGAGCGCGCGGGCGGCGAGGCCCCAGCCGTGCAGCGCAGCGAAGCCCTCGGCGATGGCGGCCCCGCTCGAGCGGACGACGGCCACGAGTGGGAGGCGTTGGGCGAGCGCCACCTCGGCGGCCGCGCAGAGCTGACCGGACGAGGCCGACGAGAGGGCGCCCTGCCGATCGCTCGCGTCGATGTCGACCCAGACCGCGGGTCGGCCGTCGAGGTCGCGCACCACGGCGTGCACGTTGCTCGGCACCCGGGCGCGCAGGGGGACCGTCGACATGGGCGACAGACTACGACCCGGCGCCGTCGGGCGCCACGAGGTCGCGTCAGCCCGAGCGACCGCCGATCATGGGGAAGGCATCGCTGCCGACGTGGACGCCCGGCTGCTTCGGTCCCTGCTTGTCGATCACGTCGCGGAGCACCTCGCCGAGGGCGCGGGTGGGGGCGCTCGGCGCCGGGCGGCGTCGCTGGATCCAGCCGACGACGCGGCGCGGGAGCTCGGGCACGATGATCCGGCGGAAGTCGCCCTTCAGCCAGCGGGGGATCGCCGTCGACGGCACGATCGAGGCGCCGTAGCCCTCGAACGCGAGTGAGGCGAGCAGGCGGACACCGTCGATCTCGGCCTGGGCGACCAACTGGGCGCCGACACCGCCCGCGGCCCGGTCGATCACGCGGCGCAGGACGGTGCCGGTGGGCGGGAGCAGCAGGGGGGTGGTGGCGAGCTCGGCGAGGCCGATCGAGTCGTGCTTGGCGAGCGGGTGGCGGGTGTGCGCCAGCACGACGAGGTCTTCCGCGAAGAGGGGGGTGACGGTGAGGTCGGCCTCGTCGACCGGGAGGTGGACCACAGCGGCGTCGAGCAGCCCCGACACCACACGGGGCACGAGGGCCGTGGTGTTGCCCTCGTGGACGGTGACGTGCACACCGGGATGAGTCCGCTCGACCTGTGTGAGCAGTTGGGGTAGCAGCCACCGGGCGGTGGTGCCGATCGATCCCAGGCGAGCGTCGCCGGTCACTGCGTCACCTCGCGAGGCCATGTCGGCGGCGATGTCCTCGAGCTCGTGGAGCACCCGTCGGGCTCGCTCGACGACCACGAGGCCATCGTCGGTCAACCCGCCACGGTGGCGGTCGACCAAGATGACGCCGAGCTCCTTCTCGAGGCGGGCGATGTGGCCGCTCACGTTGGACTGCACCGTGTAGAGCGCCCGGGCCGCCGCCGAGAACGATCCGTGGTCGGCGATCGCGACCAGGGCGGTGAGCTGCCGGAGATCCATCTCGAAAAATGATACCGACTATCCGTGATTACAACTTGAAAGATCACTCGTTCACGTGCATACTTTCACATGTTGATCGCAGTGAGCCGTCCCCCAACGGTTCACTCGACAGAACCCCGAAGATGGTTCCCCCAAACCATCGGGTTCAGGTTGAGAGGCCCCGCTTCCCCCAAAGCGGGGCCTTTCCCGTTCTCGGCCACGTTTTCCCTGGTGGCGGGCCTGCCGTACAGTGAGCGCCCATGAGCAGCACGCGACGTCAGGCCACCGGCACCGCCACGTCGGGCGCCGCCTTCTTCGATCTCGACCGCACCCTGCTGGCCGGAGCCTCGGGCGAGGTGTTCTCACGAGCGATGCGCGAGGCCGGCCTGGTGTCGCGCTCGATCCCTGGCGAGAACCTGCTGTTCCGGCTGTTCAACACCGTGGGCGAGACGCTGCCGTCGATGGCGCTCACCCGCCAGGCTGCCGTGCTCGCCAAGGGTCGCCCCCAGGCGGCCGTCGCCCGTGCGGCCGAGGACGCCGCGCACGAGCTGCACCGGATGGTGCAGCCGATGGCCGAGTCGCTGTTCGCCGTACACCGGGCCGCAGGGCGGCCGATCGTGCTCGCCACCACCACTCCATTCGACCTGGTCGCACCGCTCGCTCGGCTGCTCGGCCTCGACGACGTCGTGGCCACCCGGTACGGCGTCAACGCCGACGGCACGTACGACGGCAGCATCGTCGGTCCCTTCGTGTGGAGCGCCGGCAAGCTCGCTGCGGTCCGCACGTGGGCGGAGGCCAACGGCGTCGACCTCGCCGAGAGCTACGCCTACAGCGACAGCGTGTACGACACCCCGTTGCTCAGCGCCGTCGGCCACCCGTTCGTGGTCAACCCGGACCCGCGCATGTCGGTGATGGCCGCTGCCCGCCGCTGGCCGGTGATCGACCTGTCGGGGGCCGAGGGCTCAGGCTTGCCGCGCATCCCGGTCGTCAACCTCGAGATCCAGCGGTTGGTGCTCAGCCTCACCCACCCGATGTTCTTCCCCTACGCCCGGTTCGACATCGCCGGCACCGAGCACATCCCGACGACTGGTCCGGCGATCCTGGTCGCCAACCACCGCAGCTACTTCGACGTCGCGGCGATGGGCGTCACCATCGCCCGCACCGGTCGCACGGTGCGCTTCCTCGGTAAGAAGGAAGTCTTCGACGCCCCCGTGGTCGGCCAGATCGCGGCGGCGATGGGCGGCATCCGGGTCGACCGCGGCACCGGCTCGGACGAGCCGCTGAAGGCAGCGGCCGAGGCGCTCGAGCGTGGCGAGATGGTGGCACTGATGCCCCAGGGCACCATCCCACGCGGCAAGGCCTTCTTCGAGCCCAAGCTGAAGGGCCGCTGGGGCGCGGCGCGCCTGGCGGCGCTCACCGGTGCGCCGGTGGTCCCGGTCGGGCTGTGGGGCACGGAGAAGGTGTGGCCGCGCTCGGCTCGGGTGCCCAACGTGCTCAACGTGATCGACCCGCCGCTCATCACGGTGCGGGTGGGCGAGGTCGTGCCGCTGAAGCACGTCGATCCCGAGGCCGACACGAAGAAGCTGATGAAGGCGATCATGGCGCTGCTGCCGCCGGAGAGCCGGGTGAAGCGCACGCCGACCGCCGAGGAGCTGGCTGCGGCGCTGCCTCCCGGCTATCGCGGCGACGGGTCGCGGGTGCGCCCCCGCCGGCCTTGCACCGACTGATCGATCCGAGCCGGATCAGGCAGGCGGACGCTTCGGCGGCCGAGGGAAGAAGGGCGAGGTCCGCGCCACGTAGTCGGTGTAGCCCTCACGTCGCTTCACGAGCGACTTCTCGAGCAGGGTCACCCCCGAGACGCGCCGCAGCAGGACCGTCATCAGCGCTGCGCCGATGAGGCCCCACGCGCCGGTGCCCGTCTCGGCCGCGACGAGGGCGATGCCCCACCACACACAGGCGTCACCGAAGTAGTTGGGGTGTCGGGTGTAGCGCCACAGGCCACGGTCCATCACCTGGCCGGCGTTCGCCGGGTCCGCCTTGACCCGTGCGAGCTGCGCTTCGCCGACGGTCTCGAACGCGAGGCCGACGACCCACACGGCCACGCCGATCCACGCCAGCGCCCCCAGCCGATCGGGAGTGGCGTCGGCCTGGCCGAGCTGCACCGGCAGCGAGACGACCCACATCATCAACCCCTGGAACGCGAACACGGTGACCAGGCTGATGAGCGGGAACCTGCTGCCCCAGCGCTTGCGCATCGCCCGGTAGCGGTAGTCCTCGCCATGGCCGGTGTTGCGCCACGCGAGGTAGCCGGCCAGCCGCAGGCCCCAGATGGTCGTCATGACCGTGAGCAGCCACTGGCGGTCGTCGTCGCCGTCGACGCGCAGGCGCACCGCCCCGGCGACCAGCACGAAGCCGAGCCCCCAGACGATGTCGCCGATCGACGCATTGCGGATCGCGACGCTGACGATCCACGTCGCCACCATCACGATCGCGATGGTGATGGCCGCCGTGGACAGGGCGAGGGCGGTCTCGGACATGTCAGGGGTCCTTTCGCTGCGCTGCGTCGGGCTCGGCGAGCAGGTCGCCGACCGACCGATCGAGCTCGAGCCAACGATCGTCGAGCCAGGTGGTGAATGCATCACCGGAGGGCACATCGGCGCGGGTGATGCGGCGGGCGGCGAAGACCACCGGTCGCGGGGTGCGGGCCAGATGGCGAAGGATGCCGCCGAAGGTGTCGAGACCGTCGAACCCGACATGCCAGGCGAGCACCACGTCTGCCGCCGGGCATCCGTCGAGCAGCGCTGCCGAACCGGCAGGACGTGGTGGCAGCAGGTTGGTGAGCGCCCCGAGGCGCGCGGCCCGGCCGGCATCGCGAGTGGCGATCCGCTCGAGCGCCTTGGCCCGCTTGGTCGGGGAGGCCCGGGTGCCTTCGGGGAAGATCACCGCGACATCGTCCGGGCCCAGGTCGGCGCTGAGCGCTCGAAGGGCGTCGAGCTCGGCCGTGGAGTCCGCCGCGTCGCGATCGAGGAAGTGGTTGGGCAGGCGGTGGCCGACCACGTCGAGGCACGGGTCGGCGAGCAGCTCGCGCTTGAGCACGTACCGCGGCTGCATGCCGACAGCGGTCGTGACGACCCAGGCGCTCACCAGCGAGTCGGCGAGGCTGGCGTGGCGGCAGAACAGCACCACCGGCCCCGGTCGGAACGCCTCGGTGCCGCGGGTCTCGATCCGGATGCCGGTGGTCGCCCGCAGCCACGACATCAGCCTGGCGGCCCACCAACGCTGGAGCGCGTAGTGGCGGCGGCGATCCCCGCCGCGTCCGGTCGACCACAGTGCAGCTGCACCGAGCACACCGGCGGTCTCGAGCCAGGCCCAGCCGAGCCCGAAGGCCAGCAACCGGGCGATCGGGAAGCGCAAGCGCAACCGGATCGCGTCCGCCAGGAGCGCGAGCGGCAGCCACAGGGGGAGCAGCACGACGAGCGCGACCGCTGCGATGAGCAGCCCACCGATGCTCACGATCCGGCGTCGCACCGTCCGCATGTACCTGAGACTACGCGATCGGCCGGGCCCATCGGTCCGGCGCCGTGGCCGGATCGTTCAGCTCGCGAGCTGGGGGAGCACCTCTGCGCCGGCGAGCTCGATGGCCGGGAACAGCTCGTCGTCGGGGATGCCACCCATGTCGAACATGAGCAGGTGGGTGTCGAGGTGCAACTGCTCGCGCGCCTGCCCCATCCGGTCGACGACCTCGGCCGGTGAGCCGCAGATGGCGATGGTGGCCGCCATGGTGTCGAAGTCCTGCAGCGGGAACCGGCTCGATGCCGTGCCGGCTCGTGCCGCGCTGCGCTGCTGCCACTCGATGACCGACTCGAGGTAGTGCAGGTACCGGGGCGCCCACCGGCGCTTCGCGTCGGCGCCGTCGCTGCTCACGAAGGCATGGGAGCAGCAACCGATGCGTCGGTGCGCGGGGTCGTGCCCGTTCGCCTCCCACTGCTCGATGTAGCGATCGACCACCGGCCGGAACATGGGCCACGTGCCGAAGACCGTCGGCAGCATGAGCCAGCAGCCGAGGCGCGCAGCGAGGTCGATCGATTCGACGGAGATGCCGGCCCCGATCCAGATCGGCGGCCGCGGCTGCTGGGTCGGGCGCGGGTGGACCGTCGCGTCCACCAAGGGGCTGCGGAAGCGGCCGCTCCAGGTGACGCCCTCCTCGGTCCAGAGCCGGTGGATCAGTTCGACGTTCTCGGCGAAGCGCTCCTTGGCGTGCTGCTCGTCCTGGCCGAACCCGGTGTAGACGTCCGGGAAGAGCGTGCCGCGACCGAAGCACGGCTCGACGCGCCCGTTGCTCAACGCGTCGACGGTGGCGTAGTCCTCGGCGACGCGCACCGGGTCGAGGTTGGCGGCGAGGGCGACGCCGTTCGACAGTCGCAGCGAGGTGGTGCGCGCCGCGATCGCTCCGAGCACGACAGTGGGCGAGGAGAGGATGTACTCCGAGAAATGGTGCTCGCCGAGGTGGATCGAGCCGAACCCGCACTGCTCGGCGACGACGGCCTGTTCGACGATCTGGCGGTGGCGTGCTGCTGGCGACGCGCGCTCGCCGGTGACCGGGTCGGTGCAGAGGTCACCGAGGGTGAGCAGTCCGACCTGCATGGCGATGACCGTACTGCTGCGGGGCGGTGGGCCACGACCCGTGGGGTGGTGCTTGTTCGTCTACCGACCAGTAGGTAGGGTGGGACGATGGCTGCAGGGACCGATCTCGCCGAGCGCGACCTGATGGCGGAGCTGACGCCCGTCGCCGAGGCGCTGACCACCCGTCACTACGAGACCTGTCGGCCCTGGTACCCCCATGAGCACGTGCCGTGGGCGATGGGGCGCGACTTCGCGCCGGGCGAGGCCTGGGACCCCTCCGAGGTGCCGCTGCCGGACGCCGTGCGCAGCGCGCTGTTCGTCAACCTGCTCACCGAGGACAACCTGCCCTACTACTTCCAGACGATCGACGCCACCTTCGGGCGCACGGGTGTCTGGCGCGAGTGGTCGCACCGCTGGACCGCGGAGGAGGCCCGCCACTCGATCGCGATGCGCGACTTCCTCACGGTCACGAGGGCGCTCGACCCGCGTGCGCTCGAGGACGCGCGCATGGCGCAGATGTCGGGTGGGCAGGTCCCTCAGCCGCCGTCGCCCGTCGACGCCTTCGTCTACGTTGCGCTCCAGGAGCTGGCGACGCGGATCGCCCATCGCAACACGGCGCGCGCCCTGCAGGAGCACCTCGGCGACCACCCGGTGGCCGAGGCCGGCTACGACATGCTCGGACGCGTGGCTGCCGACGAGAACTTCCACTTCCTCTTCTACCGCGACCTCACCTCGGCGGCGCTCGAGATCGCACCCTCGATGGTGCTCCCGGCCATCGAGCGCCAAGTGCGCGACTTCGAGATGCCTGGCACCGGGATCCCCGGCTTCAAGCAGCACGCCGAGTCGATCGCCAAGGCCGGGCTCTACAACCTGCAGCAGCACCACGACCAGATCCTCCAGCCGGTGGTGCTGAAGTGGTGGCGGATCGAGTCGCTGCAGGGGCTCAGCACGGAGGCCGAGCAGGCCCGTGACGCCCTCCTCGACCGGGTGCAGCGCATCGGCAAGGCGGCCCGTCGGCTCGCCGACCGGGCTCGCGAAGCCACGGAGCGGGCTCGTTCGGCGCTGGCCGAGCGCCTGCCCGGCACCCTCGGCAGCTGAGCGAGCGCGGCCCCTCGCCCTCGCTCCTGCTCAGTCGCCGACGCGCCCGTCGATCGCCTCGCGGAGGAGGTCGGCATGGCCGCAGTGCCGAGCGTACTCCTCGATCATGTGCACCATGATCCAGCGCAGCGAGATCTCGCCGCGGGGCCCGCTGCGATGGGCTGCGACCATGTCGAGCGACGGCGCTGCTGCCACGTTCGCGCGGGCGTGGGCCACCTCGCTTCGCCAGGCCGACAGTGCGGCGGCGAGGGTGTCGTCGGTCGTGTGGTGCCAGTCGGCGTCGACATCGTCCGGGTCCTCGTAGATGCCGTGATCGACCTCGCCGGTGAGCACCTGGCGGAACCACCAGCGCTCCACCTCGGCCAGGTGGCGCACGAGGCCGAGCAGATCGATCGTGCTGGCGCCCATGCGCAGGCGGACCTGCGCCTCGTCGAGGTCGTCCACCTTGCGTTCGAGCACGGCCCGGAAGTAGTCGAGGAACTCGACGAGCATCGTCCGCTCGTCGGTCGTCGTGCCGGGCTCGGTGAGCTCGTCGCGCTCAGGCGTCGGTGCCATCGAGCGGCTCACCGTCGAATCGGTCGATCGTGGCGAAGCTCGACACGGGGTGGCGCCGCAGGCGGGTGTTCTGGTGGGTCGGCACACCCAGGAAGATCGTCGCCACGAGGGCATGGTCGGCGGGCAGGCCGAGCGTCGGGGCCCCTGCAGCCTCGGAGCGCGGCGAGAAGGTGGTGGGGACTCAGCCCAGCCCGCGTGCCCGGGCGGCCAGCAGGATGCTCCAGCAGAACGGGTAGATGCTGGCCCCGCCGACCACCGCAGGTCGATGGGTGACGTTGCCGTCCATGATGGCCACCTTGCGCAGGTCGGCGGCGACGGCCAGCACGACGGGCACGCGGTCGATGTGATCGATGAGCGCGTTCGGCACCGACACGGGCGGGTCGCCGGTGGACCTGCCGAAGGCGAAGGCCCGCTTGCCTGCCGCCTGCGCGCCCGCGTACTCCTCCCACACCGGGCGCATCTGCGCTGCCATCTCGCGTCGGATCGAACCGTCGCGCACGACCGCGACGCGCCATGGCTGTTGGTTGCCGCCGCTCGGGGCGAAGCGGGCATCATCGAGGATTGCGGTGACGACGTCGTCGCCCACCGGGTCGTCGGTGAAGCCGCGCACGGCTCCGGTGGTGCGAAGTGCGTCGACGATGTCCATCGGTGCGTCGATCAGGCGTTGCCTTCGGCAACCTTGCGGCGCACGACGTTGAGGGCCGAGCCGGCCTTGAACCACTCGACCTGCTCGTCGCTGAAGGTGTGCACGCCCTCGAAGTCGATCGTGGTGCCGTCGGGCTTCACGATCTGGCAGCGCTGGTTCACGCCCGGCACCGGCGGCAGGTCGAGCACGTTGATCCGGTCGTCCTCCCCGATCAGGTCGTAGGTGGCCGGATCGGCGAAGGTGAGCGGCACGAGGCCCTGCTTCTTCAGGTTGGTCTCGTGGATGCGGGCGAAGCTGCGGGCGAAGATCACCACGCCGCCACGGAAGCGGGGTTCCATCGCGGCGTGCTCACGCGACGACCCCTCGCCGTAGTTGCGGTCGCCGATCGCGCACCACCGGATGCCGGCCTCGCTGTACTTCTTGGCGAGGTTGGGGAAGGTGTCGACGCTGCCGTCGCGCACGTCGCGGCCGTGCCCGGCCTCGTAGTGGTCGCCGTAGGCGTTGATGGCGCCGAGGAACAAGTTGCCCGAGATGTTCTCGAGGTGGCCGCGGTAGGTGAGCCACT
>DAINND010000038.1:0-14193 GCA_036736065.1 Ilumatobacteraceae bacterium | reverse complement strand
ACCCTCGGCCCTCCCCGTGAGGGGCGGGCCGTTTCGCTTCCGCCCGCGACGCTGAACCCGGACGCTCACTTCCTACAATCACTCCCCCGTGATGCTGCGAGCCGCCAGCGTCACCGCCCTTGCCGCGACCGTCGCGGCGGCCGCACAGGACCCGGCCGTGCAGCAGGCGGCGGCGGGCGCGGCGGGCGCCGCCGCGGCGGCCGCGCCCGCCGCGGCGGGCCACATGCGCGGGTGGGGCACGCGGCGGGTCGAGTGCGGGCCCGGGGGCGGCCGCACCTCGACAGGGGTGCGCTCCGCTGGGTCGGTCGTGTCGAGTTCGGGCCCGGGGGCGGCCGCACCTCGACATGCGCAGGCGGTCGGAGTCCGTTTCGGCGTGGTAGACCACGCCGATGGCGAACGGGTGGCGATATCGGCTCGCACACGAACGGGTGGTCGCGCTCGTCGCAGGGCTGCCCGACGACATGGCGGTGCCCAGCACGCCGGCGTGGAACCTGCGCGAGTTGCTGGCACACCTCACGGGCGCGGCGGTGGATCTGGCCGGCGACAACGCACTCCTGTGGTCGCTGCCGGAGTGGACGGCGGCGCACGTGGCGTCGCGCGTCGGACGGACCAGGGCCGAGCTGGTGGCCGAATGGGCGGGTGCGGTCGACGGGGGGGTCGAACGGGTCGACGATCCCGAAGCGTTCGGTCTGTACGAGGCGTTCACGCGGATGCCGGTGATCGACGTGGTGGGCCATGAGCACGACATCGCCGAGGCGGCCGGGCTGCGGGCAGCCATCGAGGCCGACGACTGGTTCGTGGTGCACGAACACCGCCGCGTGAAGCTCGACGAGGCCGTCGCCGCAGCCGGGCTCGCGCCGCTGGTGGTGACGACACCCGAGGGCGACCGCTGGACCGTGGGTGGCGACGACGCGGTGAACGAGGTGATGGCGTCGCGGCACGAGTTGTGGCGGTCGCTCACCGGTCGGCGCCGGCGCAGTGACGTGGCCGCGTACGACTGGTCGTGCGACCCGGCGCCCTACGTGGCCGTGTGGGTGGGCGGCACGTTCAGTTGGCCGGCTGACGACGACTGCTGAGCCGCGTCGACACAGCTGCCGGGCACGCGTCACACCGGCGCTGCATCACAGGTCGTCGGCTGCGCTCCGTTGGTCTCGCAGGAGGTCAACATCATGCAGATCGCATCACTCGAGCGAGCGATGGTCGGCTACCCGATCACCCGCAACGGCGTCTCGCTCACCCCTGTCAACGTCCACCAACACCACCCGCACATCGCCACGGGCGCCAACGCCGGTGTCGTCATCGAGGAGCGCCCCGACGCCTCGGTGCCCACCCTCGTCGTGCGCAACGACGCACCGGTGCCGGTGCTGCTCGTCGAGGGCGAGACCGTCGTCGGCGGCTACCAGAACCGGGTGCTCAACGTGAGCGTCCTGGTGCCCGCAGCCACCACCCTCGAGATCCCGGTCTCCTGCGTCGAGCAGGGCCGCTGGGGCGGTGCCGCCGGCCGGTTCGAGCGGGGCAGCACGTTCGCCTCGCGCCGGGTCCGGGCCGCCAAGGTCCGCACCGTCGCCGAGGGCCTGCGCCACGACGGCGCCAAGCGCTCTGACCAGGGTCAGGTCTGGTCGGCGGTGCGCTCGGAGTTGGAGCGCCTCGGCCTGCGCCACGACACCGGCTCGCTCACCGCGGCCGACGGCGCGCTCGAGACCGACGCCCGACTGGCCGCGGCCACCGAGGAGTTGGTCTCGATGGGCCCGCTGCCCGGCCAGTGCGGTGTGGTGGTGAGCCACGGCTCGCGCATCATCGCCGCCGACGTGTTCGCCGACCCGGACACGTTCGCCTGCCACTGGGAGGCGATCGTCCGGGCGCACATGCTCGACGCCCCGTCGCAGGTGGTCGGCACACCGTCGGCCACCAAGGCGCTGCGCTTCCTACGCCGCTTCGCCGTGGCGACCGACCGGGTGGCGCCCGGTGTGGGGCTCGGCCGCGAGCACCACGTGGCCACTGCCAAGATGGCCGGCCAGGCGCTGGTCTGGGACGGTGTGCTCGTGCACGCCAGCGCCTTCGCGGTGGCGGCCTGACATGACGGCGACCCACAGCACCCCCATCACCCCCATCACCACCATCGGCCGGCGCCGCCGCCGGCTCACCCGGGCGCAGGTGCAACGCGTCATCGGCCTCGTGGTCGGCGCGGCGAGCGGCGACGCCCTCGGCGCACCGTTCGAGTTCGGCCCCGCCGGCGCCTACCGCCGTCGGTTCCCCGAGGCCGTGCTCTCCGGCGTCGGCGAGATGGTCGGCGGCGGCCACTTCGGCTGGGGGCCCGGCGAGTTCACCGACGACACGCAGATGGCGCTCGCGCTCGCCGAGGCGATGCTCGAGGCCGAGTGCTACGACCCCGACACCGTGTGGCGCTGGTTGCGCGCCTGGTCGCGCGGCGCCCGCGACATCGGCGCCACGACCCGGGGTGCGCTGGGCCACGACCACTGGCGCGACGTGCCGCGCAGCACCGGCCGCGGGGCCGGCAACGGTGCGCTGATGCGCGCCTTCGTGCTGGCCGCGCTGCGGCTCGACGAGCCCGACGAGGTGGCCCGCGACATCGTGCTCGCCCAGGCGGCGCTCACCCACACCGACCCGGCCGCCGGTTGGGGCGCGTGGATCGCGGTGGCGATGTGCCGCACGGCGATCGAGGGGGGCGACCCGTTCGCCATGCTCGACACCGTGGTGGCCGCGCTGCCCGACGACGTGCGCGGCGGCTTCGCCCCGCTGCTCACCCCCGACTGGTCCCCCGACCAGCCCCACCCGTCGAACGGGTCGGTGTGGGGCTGCCTCGCCGAGGCCGTGTGGGCGCTGCGCAGCACGTCGTCGTTCGAGGAGGCCGTCGTCGCCGCCGTCGACCGTGGCGGCGACACCGACACCGTCGCCTGCGTCACCGGTGCGCTGGCCGGCGCACGCTACGGCGTGCAGACCATCCCGAGCCGCTGGGCGACGTACGTCCACGGCCGGATCGACACCCCGCTCGGGCCGCGCGCCTACACGCTGGCGGACATCCAGGTGCTCGCCCAGCGACTGATCGGCCGCGAGCCCGTCGCCGAGACCGAGCCGGAGTCACCGGCCGGCCCGCACGAGGTGGCCCCCGGGCTCCACGCCGCCGCCCTCGGCGGCGCGGCCACGGCGCCCACTGACTGGGCGGTCGTGTCGCTGTGCCGCACCGGGTCGACGTTCGCCGACCATCCGGTGCGTCGCCAGGTGTTCCTCATCGATCAGCCCGGCGACCACAACCCGTCGCTGGCCGCTGCGGTCGACGACGCGGTGCGCTCGATCGACGCGTTCCTCGCCGAGGGGCGCACCGTGGTGGTGCACTGCCACGGCGGCCGCAGTCGCACCGGCCTCGTGCTGAAGGCGTGGAAGATGCGCGCCGACGGCCTCGACGAACGCGCCGCCCACGCGTGGTTGGCCGAGCGCTGGCACCGCTACCACGACCACAACGAGACGTTCGTCGAGATGCTGCGCCGTTAGCCTGTCGGGCGGATCGACGTCGGTCGATCCCCGCCGGGTTAGCTCAGTTGGCAGAGCACTTGACTTGTAATCATGAGGTCGTGGGTTCGATTCCCACACCCGGCTCCAGCAGTGAGTGCACAAGTCCGCTGGGCTTGTGTGCACAACCAGCGGCTTCACAGTTCGAAGCCTTCTGTGTTCACTGTTGAGGAAGCATCGTGTTCGGGGTCAGCCCCGGGTGCGGCGCCGTCGATGCACGCTTCGTTCGAACTTGCTGACCGCCGCTCGATGCGCCTCATCGAACATGGGTTGCAGTTGGTCGAATGACGCTCGGGTTGGATTGAGGATCTGGGCCCAACCCATCCACGCATACACCGGGTGCGGAACGAGCACATCGAGGGTTGTGAAGTCGTGCCCCGTCGTCACCGTTCCCCCTTTCGAAGGTCGTTGCGGACGGGGACCGAAGAGCGCCTCATAACGCGCCACTGGAAGACCGAGCGCCAGACGGAACACCCCGGGCCGATCGAGGCGAGACGCAGAGTCGTTCGCGCCGTCGTGATCCTTGACCGTGCAGAAGTAGACCCCGTTCGGCAACGCAAGCCCGGGGTTGTAGAACAGAGACGTCTCACCCCAACTGGCCTTGGGAGTCAGACCCTCGAACCGGTCGACGAGTGCGGCGATGGTCTCCTCTGCTGTCATCGGGGGCCACAGTACCGACGTCTTCCGGCTGAGGGCTGGTTGTTCGCCCACCTCCGGCATGCTGCTCGGGGGAGGGGGAATGCCACGTTGTGACAAAAGTTGACAAGGTTGATCGGAATTATCAGAATGCAGAGGTGAGCTCCGATCTCGACCTCAGCCCGGCCGACATCGTCCCCTGGGGGGACGACGCGTGGCGCGTCACGGCATCTCGTGCCGTGCACCCGTCGCAGCAGCGTCCCGACCAGGTCCTGCTCATGTCGATCGCCGAGGGTGTGGGCAGCTCTGTGGTGCCGGGGCCGTTGTCCGTCGAGGCTGCTCCAGACGGCCGCAGCTACCACCGTCTCCTCGAGACCGCCGAGTACGAGGCGTGGATCATCCAGTGGCCCCCCGGCACCGGCCTGCCAACACACGACCACGGTGCGTCCGTCGGTGCGCTGTTCGTGGTCGAGGGCGCGCTCGACGAGGACGTGCCGTGCGTCGACGGCACGGTCGCCACCCGGCACCTCACCGCCGGGCAGGTGGTGCCATTCGACGTGGGCTACGTGCACGCGGTGACCAACCGCTCCACGACGACAGCGACGAGCGTTCACGTCTATGCGCCGCCACTGTCGACTGTCGGCTTCTACCGGACCGATGGCGGCGACCTGGTGCTCGAGCGGGTCGAGGGCTGATCCGCATGCCGACGTCCTCGTCTGTCCCGGTGCCCGCCGACCTGGAGGCGAAGCATCCGCTCGACATCGTCCGCTGGGCCATCGACACCCACGGGGTCGACCAGGTCGTGGCGACGGTGAGCTTCGAAGACCCCGTGCTGGCCCACCTTGTGCACACCGCCCACCCCGGTGCCGACATCGTGCTGCTCGACACCCACTACCTCTTCGCCGAGACGTGGTGGCTCGTCGACGAGCTGCGCCGGCGGCACGGCATGACGGTGCGGGTCGTACGCCCGCTCGACGACGTCGTGCCCGATAACCGCTGGCAGCACGACGTCGAGGGCTGCTGCCAGGTTCGCAAGGTCGAGCCCCTCCAGCGCGCACTGGCCGGCAAGGCTGCCTGGATCACCGGAGTGCGCCGGGCCGACGGCCCCACCCGGGCCGATGCCCCCGTGGCGAGCTTCGACCTGGCGCGCAACGTGCTCAAGGTGAACCCGATCGTCACCTGGGACGACGATGCCATGCAGCGGTACGCGAAGGAGCACGACCTGCCGGCCAACCCTCTGAGCGAGCGCGGCTACCCGTCGATCGGCTGTTGGCCCTGCACCCGGCCGGTGGCGCCTGGTGAGGACCGCCGTGGCGGGCGCTGGTCGGGCCACGACAAGACCGAATGCGGGTTGCACCTGTGAGCACGTCGACCCCTCTCGCCATCGCCGACGCGCACCTCGAGTCGCTCGTCGACGAAGCCGTCACGATCATCCGCGAGGTGGCCACCGAGTGCGAGAGCCCGGTGCTGCTGTTCAGTGGTGGCAAGGACTCCGCTGTCCTGCTCCACCTCGCTCTGCTGGCGTTCAGCCCGGCCCGTCTGCCGTTCCCGGTGCTCCACGTCGACACCGGCCACAACTTCCCCGAGGTGATCGAGTACCGCGACGAGTTCGTCCGCTCCACAGGGGTGCGGCTCCTGGTGGCCAGCGTGCAGGCGTCGATCGATGCCGGTCGCGTCGTCGAAGAAAGCGGACCGCGTGCCTCGAGGAACCGACTGCAGAGCGTCACCCTGCTCGCCGCGTTGAGCGAGCACGGCTTCGACGCCGCCTTCGGCGGAGGCCGCCGCGACGAGGACAAGGCGCGCGCCAAAGAGCGCATCGTGTCGTTCCGCGACCGGCACGGCCGGTGGGACCCGCGCAACCAGCGGCCCGAGCCCTGGGCCCTGCTCAACTGCCGCATCCGCAAGGGTGCGCAGCTGCGCGCCTTTCCCCTCAGCCACTGGCCCGCGCTCGGCATCTGGCGCTACATCACGGCTGCCGCCGTGCCCCTGCCGAGCATCTACTTCGCTCACCGGCGCACCGTCATCGAACGCGACGGGATGCTGCTCAGTGTCGGGGGCCCGGTCGTGCTCGAGCACGGCGACGTACCGTTCGAGGAGACGGTTCGCTACCGCACTGTCGGCGACATGAGTTGCACCGGCGCCGTGCGGTCGGACGCCACGACGCTCGACGAGGTGCTCGCCGAGGTCGCCGCTGCCCGGATCACCGAGCGCGGCGCAACCCGGGCCGACGACACCTTCAGCGAGTCGGCGATGGAGGACCGCAAACGGGAGGGTTACTTCTGATGGTCGGTCTGCCCACTCTCCGCATCGCCACGGCCGGCTCGGTCGATGACGGCAAGAGCACGCTCATCGGCCGCTTGCTGCACGACACCAAGACGGTGTTCGAGGATCAGCTGGCGGCGGTCGTGCGCGCCAGCCGTCGCTATGGCGACGGCGAGGTCAACCTGGCACTGCTCACCGACGGCCTCCGGGCCGAGCGCGAACAGGGCATCACCATCGATGTCGCCTACCGCTACTTCGCCACGCCGCGCCGGAATTTCATCGTTGCCGACACACCGGGCCATGCGCAGTACACGCGCAACATGGTCACCGGCGCCTCGACGGCCGACGTCGCCATCGTGCTCGTCGACGTCCGCCACGGTGTGGTCGAGCAGACGCGCCGCCACGCATTCATCGCCTCGTTGCTCGGGGTGCGGGCCATCGCGCTCGCCGTCAACAAGATGGACCTCGTCGGCTGGGACGAAGGGCTGTTCGACGTGATCGTCAAGGAAGCGACCGCCTACATCGACGAGCTGCCGAGCCCTGTGCCGACGGTCGCCTTCCCGATCAGCGCGCTCCACGGCGACAACGTGGTCGACCGCTCCGCGCACAGCGCCTGGCACCACGGCCCTGCACTGTTGCCGTGGCTCGAGGAGTTCGACACAACGTCAGGCGCAGACGGGCGCCGTGAGGCGCGTCTCGACGTGCAGCGCGTGCTCCGTCCGCAGGGCAGTGACTACCGAGGGTACGCGGGACGGCTCGCCGACGGGCCGCTCGCCGTGGGTGACCCGATCACCGTCCTGCCCTCGGGACGTCGGTCGACGGTCGTCGGCCTGCGCCGTCACGGAGCCTCGGTCGCAACGGCCGAGCCGGGCCATGCCGTGGCCGTCGAGCTCGCCGACGATGTCGACGTCGCCCGGGGTGACGTGCTCGTCTCCGGTGCCAGCGAGGCCGTCGTGACCGAAGCGATCGAGGGCACGCTGTGCTGGATGATCGACAGCCCGCTGCGCGTCGGTGCTCGGCTGTGGTTCAAGCACGGCACCCGGACCGGCAGGGCGGTGCTCGACGAGATCGTCCATCTGCACTCCGTCGTCGACGCTTCGACGGCAGAGGCCGCGGAGGTCGGTCTGAACGACCTCGCTGCGGTGCGTCTGTCGCTCAGCGAGCCGATCGCCTCAACGGCGTACCGGGACAGTCGCGAGGGTGGCCGGATGATCCTGATCGACGAGGCCACGAACGTGACGGCCGGTGCGCTGTTGATCGGCCGATCGACGCAGCCAGCCTGACCCGGCTCACATCCGCAGCAGCTCGCGCACCCGGGCCAGCAGCACCTCGAGGGCCGGCTCGTTGCGGCCGCCCTGCGGGAAGATCACGTCGGCGTGGCGTTTGCTCGGCTCGACGAACTGCTCGTGGCTGGGACGGACCGTGGTGAGGTACTGATCGATGATGCTCTCGGTCGTGCGGCCCCGCTCGACCACGTCGCGCTCGAGCCGGCGGATCAGGCGCAGGTCGGCGTCGGTGGCGACGTAGACCTTCAGGTCGAACCGGTCACGAAGCATCGCGTCGTAGAGCACGAGGATGCCCTCGACCACCACGATGCGCGCCGGGTGCACCATGCGCACCTCACCGCTGCGGGTGTGCTGCGCGTAGTCGTAGACCGGCACCGGCACGCTGGCCCCGGCGCACAGCGCGGCGAGGTGGTCGTTGAGCAGCCGCCAGTCGAACGCGTCCGGGTGGTCGTAGTTGGCCGCTGCCCGCTCCTCGATCGGCTGGTGGTCGCGCGCCACGTAGTAGGAGTCGAGCTTGATCAGCGCGAGATGGGCCTCGCCGGCCAACTCGGCGAGGCGTTCGCTGACAGTCGTCTTGCCCGAGCAGGTGCCTCCGGCGACCCCGATCAGGAACGGCCGATCGGCCGTTGCGGAGGGTGCCTCGGCGAGTCTCGAAGTGGCTGCGTCGGCGGGCGCGTCGGTCACATCGGCGACGCTACCGGACCGTCCGGAGCAGCGGATTCCCGAGGGTGCTTGAGTCGCGGGCCTCCGACCGGCAAGGCTGGGGGTGTGACGTCCGAGTCGACCCCTCCCGAGCTCTCCGAACGCGAGCGCGCCGTCATCGATTTCGAGGCCGAGTGGTGGATGCACGACGAGTCCCGTGACGTGCTGATCAGGGCGCGGTTCGCCTGCTCGCCCGAGGAGTACTATCAGGAGCTCAACGACCTGCTCGACCATCCCGGAGCACTGTCCTACGACCCGCTCGTGGTCCGCCGGCTCCGCCGGCAGCGCGAACGTCGCCGCCGGGCACGTCTCGACGGGTCGGGCGGCGAGCGCACCGGCGAACAGGAGGCCTGACACCGATGAGCAGCGAACAGCCACTCAGCGAGCGCCCCTCGGGTGGCTCGGGCGCCTCACCGGTCGGGTCGACCGCTGCCATCATCATCGCGGTGCTCGCCGTGGTCGGTGGCTTCCTGATCCTGCGGTCGCTGCGCGACGACAGCGGCACGGCCTCCACGGGCACGACGATGGCGCCGACCACTGCCGTGGCCACCACTGCGGCGCCGACCACCGCTCCACCGACCACCATCCCGGTCGTGAAGGAAGGCGCCACGGTCGTCGTGGCGAACGCCTCGGGCGTCAACGGCGCCGCCGGGCAGCTCACCACCGCCCTCGAGGGTGACGGCTACACGATGGCCAAGGCCACCAACGCCACCTCCAAGACCGAGATCACCACCGTGCACTACCACCCGGCCAACCCCAATGCGCTGGCTGTGGCCACCACGCTCGCCGGCACCCTGGGCGGCGCCGCGGTGTCCGAGGTGCCCTCGCAGGCGCCGATCGAGGGCGGGGCGCTGCCGACCGGTGTCGACGTGCTCGTGCTGCTCGGCTCCGACAAGGCCGGCAAGACGTTGGCGGAGATGGGCGCCACGGCCACGACCGTCGCCCCGGTCGACCCGGCCACGGCCACCACGACGCCCTGATCCGTCCGATCGATCCGGCCGAGCGCCGGGTCAGCGCACCCTGGCGGCCAGCTCGCTGACGAGCGGCCCTGCCGCGTGCTCGATGCACCACAACGGTTCGGCCATCGCTCGTTCGAGGCCGAAGAGCTGGGCGAGCACGGCGTGCGGGATGCGCTCGACCACAGCCGGGTCGGCATCGCCCACCACGGCGCCGACGGGCTTGCCGAGCTCGTCGGCCATCTGCTGCACACGGCCCACCACCTTGCCGGCGAAGCTCTGCGCGTCGAGGAAGCCCTCGCCGGTCACCACCAGGTCGGCCGCTGCGACGGTGTCGTGCAGGTCGAGCTCGTCGGCCACCAGGTCGAACCCGGGCACCAGCCGCCCGCCCAGCGCGGCGAGCCCACCGGCCAGCCCGCCGGCAGCCCCGGCGCCCTCGATCGCGCTCACGTCGACACCGAACTCTTCGCGGTAGATCTGCGCCGTGCGCTCGAGGCGGCCGACGAGCATCTTCACCATGCTCGGCGTGGCGCCCTTCTGCGGGCCGAACACCGGCGCCGCGTCGACGAACAGCGTGGTCACGTCGCAGGCGACGAGCAGCTGCACACCGCGCAGCCGCCCCGGTGCGTGGATGGCGCGCACGGCGCCCAGGCCGCCATCGGTGGTGGCCGATCCGCCGAGGCAGACGATGATCTTCTTCGCGCCGAGATCGAGCGCTTGATCGATCAGCTCACCGGTGCCCACCGTCGACGCGGCCATCGCATCGTTGCGTTCGCGGCCACCCACCAGCTGCAGGCCCGAGGCGCGGGCCATCTCGATGATCGCCGTGCCGCGATGGAACCGCCACCCGGCCTCCACCGGGTCACCGAGCGGCCCGGTCACGAGCGAGGTGCGGTTGGCCCCGCCCAACGCCTCGAGCGTCCCCTCGCCACCGTCGGCGACGGGCACCTCCACACAGTCGTGGCCGAGCTCCCAGCAGGCGTGACCGATGGCCGCAGCCACCTCGGCCGCGGTCGCCGTCCCACGGAACTTGTCGACCGCTGCCACCACACGCACGGCCGAGAGCATACGGTGTCGGCCATGGCGTCTGGTCTGGAGTGGGGCCGGCTCGGGTTGGCCGAGCAGGCGGCGATGGTGGCCCGCGGCGAGGTGCGCCCGCGTGAGCTGGTGGAAGCGGCGATCGAGGCGGCCGAGCGGCTCGACCCGCAGCTCAACGCGATCATCCACCGCCGCTTCGAACGCGCCCTCGCCGAGGCCGACACGGCGACGGGCCCCTACGCCGGTGTGCCGATCGTGATGAAGGACCTCGGCGGCACGATCGCCGGCGAACCGCACCACATGGGGGTGCGCGCGCTGCGCGACCTCGACCACCGCGCCACGACGGACTCGGCCACCTACCGCCGCCTGCGCGACGCCGGGTTCGTGGCGATCGGCCGCACGAACACGCCGGAGTGGGGTTGCACGATCACCACCGAGCCGCTCGCCTACGGGCCGTCACGCAACCCGTGGGAGCTCGGCCATTCGACCGGCGGCTCATCGGGCGGCTCGGCTGCGGCGGTGGCCGCCGGCATCGTGGCCGTCGGGCACGCGAGTGACGGCGGCGGCTCGATCCGCATCCCGGCCAGCGAGTGCGGCCTGGTGGGGCTCAAGCCGGCGCGTGGGCGGGTGTCGGGCGCTCCCGAGGTGGGTGAGAGCTGGATGGGGGCGAGCACGGAAGGGGCCGTCACCACCAGTGTGCGCGACGCGGCGCTCGTGCTCGACGTGCTCGCCGGCTACGAGCCGGGCGACCCCTACACGGCCCCGCCGCTCGCTCGGCCGCTCGTCGACGAGGTGGGCGCCGACCCGGGTGTGCTGCGCATCGGTGTGCTCGACACGCCGCCACTGCCGGGCGCGGCCCGTCACCCGGACTGTGTGGCCGCCGTGGCCACCACGGTCCGGTTGCTCGAGCTGCTCGGCCACCGCGTCGAGGCGTCGTTCCCGACGGCGATCGGCGCCCCGACGTTCCGCCGCCAGTACACGACGATCATCGCTGCGTGGACGGCCAACGACCTGGCGTCGCTCGAGCAGCTGCTCGGCCGTGCCGCCACTGCCGACGACGTCGAGGCCGACAACCTGGCCCTCGCCGAGATCGGCCGCCAGGTGACGGCGCAGCAGTACGTCGAGGCGCAGCTGGCCGTGCACCGCTGGTGCCGCGAGGTGATCGAGTGGTGGCAGCCGACCGACGGCTCGCCCGGGTTCGACCTGCTCGTCACGCCCACCCTGGCCGCGCCACCGCCACCGATCGGCTACCTCGCCGAGCCGGGCGGCGGCGGGCGCCTGCGCGAGCTGCTGCAGTACACGGCGCAGTTCAACGTGACCGGCCAACCGGCGATCAGCCTGCCGATGCACTGGACGCCCGAGGGCCTGCCCGTCGGCGTGCAGCTCGTCGCTGCCCCGTGGCGCGAGGACGTGCTGGTCCGCGTCGCCAGCCAGCTCGAGGAGCTGGCGCCGTGGTCCGGGCGCATCCCCCCGGTCCATGCGTCGGTCCGTGCGTCGCAAACCTGACCCGGTCGGTAGGCTTTCGCCATGGCCGTGACCATCCGCATCCCCACCACCATGCGCCCCCTGTCGGGCGGCGCGTCGACCGTGCAGGTCGAGGGCGCCACGCTGCGCGACGTGCTGCAGGCGCTCGATGCTGCCCACCCGGGCTTCGGTGAGCGGTTGTTCGACGACAGCGGGGCGCTGCGCAAGTTCGTCAACGTGTTCGTCGCCGACGACGACGTGCGCTACCTCGACGGCCTCGGCACGCCGGTGCCCGACGGCGAGACCGTCAGCATCATCCCTGCCGTCGCCGGCGGCTGACCCGCGGGCCGTGTGGCCCTGCTGACCCGCGGGCCAGATGGCCCTGCTCATTTGGTGCTGTTCTGAGTGCGTGTCACCTGCCGACAGCGTCGGTGGCGTCTGATGCGTGATGATGCAGACGATGGCTGCCTCCCCGCCCAGTGACGCCGAGGTCTATCGGGCCCACGCCGTCGAGCTGGTGCGCTACGCCACCGTGCTCGTCGGGCCCGACGACGCGGCCGACGTGGTGGCCGACGCCGTGTTGGCCGCGTTCGGGTCGCGGGCCTGGCCGACGGTGGCCAACCGGCGCGCCTATCTGTACCGCGCCGTCTACCACCGGGCGCTCGACCTGCGCCGCGGCGCCGCCCGGCGGCAGCGACGCGAGGCCCTCACTGCATCGTCGGAGCACGCCCACGGCGCCGAGCCCTCGCTCGACGCCCAGCGGGCGCTCGCCCACCTGCCCGCCCAGCAGCGGGCGGTGGTCTACCTCACCTACTGGGCCGACCTCACCCCGGCCCAGGCCGCCGAGCTGCTCGACGTGGGCGAGGGCACCGTGCGCAAGCAGCTCGCCCGCGCCCGCACCACCCTGAGGAGGGTCCTCGATGCCGACTGACGATCTCGATGCCCGCATCCGCGCCATGCTCGGCGATGCCGTCGCCGCAGCGCCACCACCGCCCGATCTGGATGCCGACGGGCGGCCGGCAGCGGTCGCCCCGGTGGTCGGCCTCGACGCTGCGCGCCGGCGGCGCTGGCTCGGCCCGGCTGCAGCGGCGCTGACGGCGGCCGCTGCGGTGGTGGGCCTGGTGCTCGTGGTGAGCCGCGACACCCCGTCGACGGTGCCGGCCACCGACGTCACCCTGCCCGCCGCCACCACCACGATCGCGCCCGACGGCACGGCTGCCACGGTGGTGCCCACCACGGTGCCGGACGCCGCCACCACCACGATGGCGCCCGACACCGCGGCGCCCACGTCCACCGATGCCGCACCCACCACGTCCGTCGGCGCCGACATCCCCACCGGCGTGGTCACCGCCGGCCGCGACGGGGTGTGGATCGTCGACCGCGACGGCACGAAGGTGCAGTGGTGGAACCAGCCGGCCGCGTTCGCCGTGCGGTCGCCCGACGGGTCGGTGATCGCGCAGCACCACCTGCGTGGCGACCTGTGCACGCTCGACGGCACCTGCGCGGCAGCCGACACGGCGCCCCTTCGGCTCGTCGGCCCGAACGCCTATCCGGTGGTCCTGTCGGAGGACCTCCCCGGTGGATGGATGCGCCTGCACGACGTCGCCGGTCTGCTCGACGGCCGGGTGATGGCGCTCGTCGAGTGGCAGACCACCGTCGACGAGGGCCTGTACACCGGATCGGGTCGGCTCTACGCCGTCGATGTGCAGACCGGCGCCGTGACCACGATCACCGATGCGTTCGGCGGCTGGGAGGAGGGCGCGAGCCGCCTGCACCTGGCCGAGACCGGCCTGATCGTCGGCGAGTACTCGGCGAGCATCACCCGTTCGTTCTTCTCGGCCGTCGTGCCGGGTGGCGCCCCACTCGTCGCCCAGCCGCTCGCGGCGTCTGCCGTCGGCCTCGAGCCCTTCTACGACGACTGCGGCGACTGCCCGCAGCTCTACGCGATCGACCGCACCGGCACCGTGGTCGCCTGGCTCCACGGCGACGACCTGGTGCTGCGCTCGCTCGCCACTGGGACGCAGCGGCGGGTGGCGCTCGAAGGTCGTGGTGCCGGTGCCAGCGACATCGACATCGAGCTGCGGGTCGAGGGCGACCTCGGAGGGCCACTGCTCGTGGTCGTCGAGCACCGCTGGTCGTTCGACGAGCGCCCGGCGATGGTGTTCGAGGTGGGCGACGCGGGCATCACCGAACTGCCCGTCGGTGCGCCCGCCAGCGTGAGCCTCTGACACGGCGTCCGGCCGACGCACGACCCGAGACGCGACGAGGCCCCGGCGTTCCCGCCGGGGCCTCGTTCCGTTCGATCCTGATCAGGACGCGGT
>DAINND010000037.1:0-14226 GCA_036736065.1 Ilumatobacteraceae bacterium | reverse complement strand
GTGGCAACCCACGTCGGCGGCGGCCCGGAGCGGGCCCGCGACCACTGCTCTGCGCTCTCCGTCGCGCCGGGCGACGCTGCGGCGCGGGCGGGCGCGCTCGGCGAGTTGGCGGACCACCCCGACCTCGGCCGACGCCTGGCGCTCGAGGCACGGCGAGCCGTCGAACGGGCACACGACTCCCACCGCAACGTGGCCCAGGTCACGGAGCTGCTCGCTCGCGCGCCCGGGGCGGGTGGCCGAGGATGACGATGCATCGGCGCCGCCGCGACCTGGCGGCCAACACGGTCTGGTCGGCGATCGACGAGCTGATGCTCGTGACCGGTTCGGTCGTCGGCCTGCTCGTGCTCGTCCCGCGGCTCGGCGCCGAGCAGTACGGCGCGTACGCAGCGCTGTTCGCGCTGATGGGACCGGTCACGGCGTTGGCCCAGAGCGGGGTGCCGCTCGCCGTGTTCGACCATGCCGTGCGACAGGGTGAGCCCGTCGGAGCCGTGGCCCGGTCGTGCCTGCGGCTCGCCGTCGTCGTGAGCGCGATCACGGTGGCCCCCGTGTCCGCAGTGGCGATCGTGCTCTTCGACGACCTCGCACCGGCCACGGTGCTGTTGCTCGTGGTGGCCGAAGTCGTCGTGCAGTCGGTGTGGGTGACGCTCACCGCCATCGTGCAGGTGGCCCACAGCTACCGGGCAGGGGCCACGCTGCGCTCGGCCGCCCACGCGCTGCGGATCGCCGTGGTGCTCGCCCTGCTGGCGATCGACCGCGTCGAGCTGGCCTGGCTCGCCGTCGGCCTGGCGCTCACCGCTGCCGCGCGCACCGCGGCGGTGCTCGCCTGGGCACGGCGCGCGGGGATGGTCGCCGCGGGACCGGGCGGGCCCGGCCGGAGCCGGGTCGAGCGTCGCCACGTGCGCAGCGCGGCCACCTACGCCACCGCCATCGGCGCCACCATCGCGCACACCGACGGCGACAAGGTGGTGCTCGAGGCCAACGGCTACCGCAGCGACACCGGGGTCTACGCGGCCGGCCAGCGAGTGGTGGCGCTGGCGATGCTGCCGCTCAACGCACTGGCGAGCTCGTCGCACTTCGCCGTGCTGCGCACCAGCGTGCGCGCCGACCAGCGCCGGGTCGCGCTGCGCCTCAGCGCGGTCGGCGCGGTCTACGCAGCACCGGTCGCACTGCTGCTGCTCGTGGCTGCGCCCGTGGTGCCCCACGTGCTCGGCGACGAGTTCGCCGCATCGGTCGACGTGGTGAGGATGCTCGCCCCGGTCGTGGTGCTCCGCGGGCTCGCGGTGTTCCCGTCGAACGGCCTGCTCGCGCTCGGCCGCAACTCCGTGCGCACCGGGCTCGCGGTCGCCCCCGCGGCCCTCGCCATGGTCGGCTACGTGCTGCTGGTGCCGGCCCATTCGTGGCGAGGAGCGGCACTGGTGACCCTGCTGTCCGAGGCACTGCTGCTCGTGTCGTCGTGGGTCGCCCTGATCGGCGCGCAACGCGCGACGTCCCGCAGGCACGCAGCGCAGACGCGCCACAGCGAGGAGGGTGCGGGCGCCCTCGCCGCGGGCGCCCTCGGCGACGTCCACCTCGACGTGGGGGCCCGACGATGAGCGGGCGCTGCTGGCGGGTCGGCATCCTGGGGTGCGGGGCCATCGCCTGGCCCCATCTCGAGCACCTCGGTCGACTCGCTGCGGCGCAGCGCGTCGAGATCGTCGGGGTCTGCGACCGCTCCGTCGCGACGGCACGGTTCGCGGCCGAGCGCGCCGGGATCGACCTGGTGTGCCGCGAGGTCGACGAGCTGCTCGAGCGCGCCGCGCCCGACGTGGTCCACGTCCTCACCCCGCCGCACACCCACGAGGCACTGAGCCTGCGTTGCCTCGAGGCAGGGGCGCACGTGCTGTGCGAGAAGCCGGCAGCTCCCGACCGGGCAGCGCTCGAGCGGCTGCTCGACGCAGCGGCGCGGGCCGGACGGCGCTTCAGCGAGTCGCAGAACCTCCGCTGGAACGACCAGGTGATGGCCATCGCAGAGGCGGTCGCACGGGGAGAGCTCTGTCGTGTGGTCGACATCGATCTGCTGCTCATGCTCGATCTGGCAGGAGGGCCGCTCGGCGCGCCCGGGCCCGACGGGCCCGCGGTCCGGCTCCCGGGCGGCGCGGTGCACGACCTGCTCCCCCACCTGGCCTACCTCCTCGTGCACCTCGCCGGCCCCGAGCTCGAACGGCTCGCCGACGAGCAGCCGGACAGCATCGAGGTCGTCGGACGGCTGTGCAATGCCAGCGGCAACGACCGGCTCGGCTACGACCAGCTCGACGCGCTCGTCGCCGCGCCACCGCTGCGGGCGCGGATCCGCGTGGCGGGGGACCTGCGCCCGGACGGTCTCCGGATCGTGGCCCGCGGCACGCGCGGCGCGATGGAGACCGACCTCTACCACCCCTACCTGCGCGCCGAAGGGGCCGCCGGAAGGGCGGCGACCGGGATCGTCGCGCCGGCCGCCAACGGCATCCGGATGGCGTGGAGCGCCATGACCGGCATCACCGACAAGGTCCGGCGCCACGACGTGTTCCACGGCCTCGGCCGCCTGCTCTCCCCCTGGTCCGCCTCGCCCGCCGGGCCCGGGCCCGGGCCGGTGCCGCCCGCCGCGATGCGTGCCGCGGTGTCGCTCACCGAGCGCCTGGTCGCGCTCCGGCGCGAGTCGTGCCAGAGCGAGTCGTGCCAGAGCGGATCGTGCCAGAGCGGATCGTGCCGGAGCCGGCCGTGACCGTGCTCGTGACCGGGGCCAACGGGTTCCTCGGGCGACGGGTGGTGCGCGCCGCCGCCTGCGCCGGGCACGACGTGCTCGCCCTGGTGCGTCCCGGCGCGACCCCGGCCGCAGAGCTCGTCGACGACCGCGTCGAGGTCGTGCGCGGCGACCTCCGCGTCGACGGCACGTGGCAGGGCGCTGCCGCTGCAGCCGATGCCGTGGTGCACCTGGCGGCCGCGACCTCGGGCGACCTCGCCACGCAGGTCGCCGGCACCGTCCGCGCGACCGAGCAGCTGCTCGCCGCGGTCGACCCCTCCGCACTCGATCGGTTCGTGCACGTCAGCTCGTTCTCGGTCTACGACGCCGATGCGCTGGCGACGGGCGACGTGCTCGACGAGCGCTCACCCCTCGAGGCCGACCCGTCCCGACGTGACGCGTACACCGCCACCAAGTTGTTCCAGGAGCGCCTGGTCCGCGAGGCGTTCGCCGCTCACCCCGAACGGCTCGTCGTGCTGCGTCCCGGCATGATCTTCGGTCCGGGCCACGACTGGGCCTGGGGGGCGGCGCTCACCCTCGGCGCACACGCGGCCGTGGTGATCGCGCCGCACGCACCCATGCCGGTCGTCTACGTCGACGACTGCGCCGACGCCGTGGTCGCCGCACTCGGGTCGTCGGCCGCCGGGGGCCGCACGATCGACCTCGTCGACGACGACCTGCCGACCCACGTCGGGCTCGCCCGACTCGGCCGGCGGCTCGGCCGCGCGCCGGGCATCGCCCGGCCGGTGCCGTGGACGGTCGCCTCCGGCCTCGGTCGGCTCGTCGCCACCATCGACCGTCGGTGGTTCGCCGGTCGGGCCCGGCTGCCGGAGGTGCTCGCCTCGGCCCGGCTGGCCGCACGCTGGAAGCCGCGGCGCTACGACAACACCCTCGCCCACGAGCTGCTCGACTGGTCGCCGTCGGTCGGCATCCACGAAGGGGCCCGGCGCACTGCCTCGGGGGCCGCACGATGACCACGGCGACCGCGCCACGGCCGCGTCTCGGCGCCGTGATCGTGCCCGCCCACGACGAGGCTGCCGTGATCGGCCAGACCCTGCGCAGCCTGGTGGACGGCCTCGACCTCGACCGCGTGCGCGTGGTGGTCGCCTGCAACGGGTGCAGTGACGGCACCGCCGAGGTGGTCCGCTCGCTCGCGCTCGACATCGAGGTGCTCGAGCTCGAGACGCCCGGCAAGGCTGCGGCGATCGCTGCCGCCGAGGCGCTCGACCTGCCTCTGCCGCGCCTCTACGTCGATGCCGACGTCCACCTGGCGGGGTCGGCGGCCACAGGGCTGCTCGCCGCCCTCACCACGGGGGCCGTCGCGGCGAGGCCACCGGTCCATCTCGACACCACGGGCGCGAGCCGGGCGGTGCAGCGCTACGCGCGCTGTCGCGAGGCTCTCATGTCCGACCCTCCTGAGCTGTGGGGCGCAGGGGTCTACGGGTTGTCCGCTGCGGCGCGGCAGCGGTTCGGGCGCTTCCCCACCGTGATCGCCGACGACCTGTTCGCGGCTCGCGTGGTGCGGCCCGACGAGGTCAGGGTCCCGGATGTCGCTGCGGTCCAGGTTCGGCTGCCACGCACCGCACGCGCCCTCGTGGCGACGCTCGCACGCGCTCACCGCGGCAACGCGCAGCTCGCCGCGCTCCATCCCGGTCTCGCACCCCGGACGACGACGACCACGATCCGGCGGCTCGTCCGCCACGCCGTCGCGCCGACGAGCTGGCCCGACATCGCCACCTTCGTGGTGCTCACCGTGACGGCTCGCACGCTCGCCCACCGCAGCGGGCGGCGCTGGGAGCGCGACGTGACCACCCGGATCGCGCCGACCGCAGACGGGGTGCAGCGATGATCGGGACGGCGAGCGACCGCTCGGCTGCGTCGACGGACCAGCTGCCGGTCGAGGCGGTGCCGCCGACGGCGATGTGGGTCCTGTGCGGCCAGCTCACCGTGCAGGTCGCCCTCTTCTTCGGGTTCGGCGTGCTGCCGCTCCCCGCACCGAACCTGGTCGCCGGCTCGACCATCACCCTCATGGTGGTGACGGTGCTGCTCGCACCCCACGGACGGATCGGGCAGATCCGCCTCCACCTCGCTCCACTCGCGCTGATGTGGTGGTGGGCGCTGTCGTTGCTGTGGACCGCGGACCCGACGCACTGGTGGGTCGACACCACGGCGAACCTGTCGATCATGGTCACCGTGCTGGTGGTGGCCGGCCTGCTGCCCGCGCCGCGGCTCGTCGGAGCGCTGCTCACCTTCGTCCATCTGACGATCGCGTTCCAGGTGGTCTGGGTGGCGACCCACCCGACGCAAGCCACGGTCTATCGCGACCTCTTCTCCGGCGAGGTGACGGCGGGCTGGAGGGGGAGCTTCATCCACAAGAACGCGCTCGGCCCGTTCCTGGTCGTGGCACTGCTCACGATCCTCGTCCTCGAACGTCGACGGTCGCTGCGATGGTGCAGCGCGACGATCGCCTGCGGTCTCCTCGTCATGACGCAGTCGGTGACGGCGTGGTGGGTGGCGACCGTCTGTGGCGGCCTGCTCGGCTGGCTCACCTGGTACGCGAGGACGCCGGCACGCACCCGCGGCGGTGTCGCCCTGCCATCGCTCGTGATCGGCGGGCTGATGCTCGCCGGCCTGGCCCGTGTCTATCCGGTGGTCGTCGACGCCTACGGCAAGGACCTCACCTTCAGCGGCCGGACGGTGATCTGGAAGGCGGCGCTCGAGGCGATCGCCGCCCGCCCGCTCACCGGCTACGGCGTGGGCGGCGTGTGGTTCCGGCCCACTGCGGAACCGGCACGCAGCATCATCGCCGATGCGGGCTTCACCATCTTCCACACGCACAACGGCTACATCGAGCTCCTGCTGCTGCTCGGAGCCATCGGCCTCGCGCTGTGGCTGTGGATGGCACTCGCCGCTGGGCTCGCCGCGTGGCGGACGCTCGACACCGACCGGCCACTCGCGATGTGGGGCCTCACCACCACCGCCGCAGTGCTGCTCGTGTCGATCGCCGAGGTGCTCGTGTTCGGCGCATGGCTCGCCATGCTCGTCGTGGTCCAACTGCTGCTCCACCGCCGCGCAGGGCCCTCGACACGATCGGTGGGGGGTGCTCGCTGATGCGTGTCCTGTTCTGCCTCGCAGGGCTCCACCGCGTGGCCCGCGGCGCCGAGGTCGCCTTCGAATCCGTCGCCCGCCACCTCGCGGCTGCGGGTGACGAGGTGACGTTGCTCGGAGGTGGTCGGCCACGGCCCGGTGACCCGTACCGGTTCCTCCACGTGCCCTTCGTCGACCGGCGCCACTTCGAGCGCTGGCCCGCGCTGCCCGGGCTGCGCACCGCGGCGGGGTACGAAGGCCTGAGCGCCGTGCCGGGTGAGCTCGCGCGCTACCGCCCGGGCGACCACGACGTCACGGTCACCTGCGGCTACCCGTTCGAGAACTGGATCCTGCGTCGACCCGCGCGTGGCGGGCGACCGGCGCACGTGTGGGTGACGCAGAACGGCGACTGGCCCGCCCTGTCCGGAGAGGCCGAGCACCGCTGGTTCGGCTGCGACGTGCTGCTGTGCACCAACCCGGTCTACGCAGCACGCAACGATGCCAGGTGGCGCTGCGCCCTCGTGCCCAACGGCGTCGACACCGAGCGGTTCGGGCCGGGCCCGGGTGAGCGCACCCGGTTCCACCTCCCCCCGGATCGACAGGTCGTGCTCGTGGTGAGCGCGCTCGATCCCAACAAGCGCGTCGGAGCAGCCATCCGCGCGGTCGCGGACCTGTCGGACGTGGTGCTGATGGTCGCAGGTGACGGGCCGATGCGCGACGACATCGACCGGCTCGGCCACGACCTGCTGCCCGGGCGCTACCGCCGCGCCTCGGTGCCCGCGGCGAGGATGCCCGCGCTCTACCGCAGCGCCGACGCCGTGCTGCACATGGCGATCGACGAGTCGTTCGGCAACGTGTACGTCGAGGCGCTGGCGACCGGGACACCCGTGGTCGCCCATCGCACGACGACCACGGAGTGGATCCTGGGGGACCACGCCGACCTCGTCGACACCGAGGACCATGGCCGTGTCGTCGCCGCCCTGCGCGCCGCGCTCGATGACACCGGTCCACTCCACCGCGATGCGCGTGTGGCGGCCGCTCGAGCGCGGTTCGGGTGGGACGTGGTGAGTGCCGGCTACCGGGCTGCGTTGCTCGACGCCGTGGCAGCGCACACCTGAGCGTCGCCGGCGCGAGCCTCCCTGAGCGCCGTCGACCGGAGCTCGGCCTGCCGGCGCGCAGCGCCCGGCACCGGCCCGACGCCCAACGCAGCGGCCATCACGTCCCATCGGTGCACCACATCGTGGCGGTCGAGCGCAGCGGCGCGGTTGGCCACACCGAGCTCGTGCAGTGCCGCCTCGTCGCCCAGGAGGTGCTCGAGCCCTGCGTCGAGCGCGCCGGCGCCGGTGGGCAGCACCAGCATCCCGGGAGGGTCCTCGAGCACCCGCCTGATGCCCGAGCCCGCAGGGTGGTCGCCGAGGAGCGCCGTGCCGCAGGCGAGAGCCTCGAGGTAGCGCAGGCCGACCTCGGTGGCACCCGCCGACAGCTCGGGCAGGTCGAATCGGGCCGGGTTGGCGACGAAGGCCCGGCTGCGGGCGATCTGCTCGTAGTAGTGCCTGCGGTGCTCCACGGGGTCGACCACGGTCGCCTGCTGCAGGGTGTCGAACTCGTAGAACCGACCGGTGCGCTGCGCCCAGGCGTGCAACAGCTCGTGCTGGCGCGGGTCGCGCCGGCCCCGGTTCGACACGTCGATCCGTCGGGCACCGCTCGTGGTCACGGGCTCGACGGCGAGCACGTCGACGGCCGGCGGGACGAAGGTGACCGGCGTCGAGGTGCGCGCCCTCAGTGCGTCGGCACCAGTGCGGATGCCGACGAACACGTGGTCGAGGCGGTCGACCACGTCGTCGATCACCGGCGCGGCGGCGGGCAACCAGGTCGGCCAGATCTCGTACACGTAGGCGACGAAGACCGTCGCCGCGGCGCGCCACGACCGGAGCGCGCCGAGCACCCCGAGCTGGCGGAGGTCGTTCACGACGATGATCGCCAGGTCGTGCCGACGTTGCGGTGGTCGCCAGCTGAAGGCCTGCACGGGTGTCCACGTCGCAGCCAGGTTGCGCACCCGGAACCGCGGCGCAAGCGCCGTTGCCAGCCGGCCCTCGCCTCGCTCGATCTCGATCGTCTCGGCGCCGAGCACCTGGGCGAGCGCCGACTCGAGCTCCGTGCAGTAGGCGGTCCACGGCAGGTCCCACAGCCGCCGTGGGCTCACCACCAGGGCGTCGATGGCGGACGGCCCGTCGACGGCCGGCCCCGACACCGGCTGGGCCTCAGGCACGATCCGCGGAGCCGACCTCGACCGCGCGGCGTGCGTCGACGTCGGGCGGCGCGAGCAGCTCGATCGGGCGCTCGACGACCGAGGTCACCGCCGGCGCCGGACGCTCACGGCGCCGACGAGCCGGCACCACCACGACGAGCAGGCCGCCGCGCCGATCGGCGAGCTGGCCCGCCACCGAGGCGAGCGTGCGGCGCAGCAGCCGCCGCCGGGGGACGGCCAGCACCACTGCGTCCGCGAGCTGGGCGAGCTGCGTCGACGATGCCGCGGCCAGGACCGGCCCGGCATCGATGACGACGACCGACGCCAGGCGTGTCGCAGCATCGAGCAGGTCCGGCACCTGTTGGCGGCGCAGCACAGGCCCGCCCGCTTGGCCGCCGGCGCCGCCGCCGCGCACCCCCGGCACCGCTGTGGCCACCGACGGGTCGCGGCGGTCGAGGGCGGCGAGCCGACGCGGGCCTGCTGCGCGGCCGGGGGCCGCGACGAGCGCGGCGAGCCCGTGCGGGTCGGCGCCGAAGGTGCGGGTGAGATCGTTGTCCCGCGGATCGGCGTCGACGAGCAGCACCGACGACCCGGTCGCCGCCGATCGGTTGGCCACGAGCGCGGCCAGGGTGGTCGTGCCCGCGCTGCGCGCAGCGCCCACGACGGCGACGGTGAGCGACTCGCCGAGGTGGGCACGCGACTCCGCCTGGACCACCAGCCGCTCGACGGGCTCGAGCACCCGCGGCGGTGGGTCCTCGAGGCGCGAGCGAGGTCGTGAGCTGAGCTCGTGGGCGCGGGGCACAGCCCCGACGAGGCTCACGCCGAGCATCTCGGCCACCTCGCGCTGGTCGAGCACGCGCCGCGTGGTGGCGGCGAGGGCGCACGCCGCGACCATGCCCAGCAGAAGGCCGGTCAGCGTCACCGCCATCGACATCGCCGTTCCCGACGATCCGGGCCGCGCCTCGGCCTCCGAGGCGCTCTGGATGACCTGGCTCGCCGAGCGGACCTGCGCGTTGAGCTCGAGGTCGTCGAGCGCGAGCGCGACGCGGTCGTACTCCTGCAGCAGCAGTTGGCGCCGCGTGGCCAACGCAGGGTCGAGCTGGTCGAGGGTGGGTATCGGCTCGTCCTCGGCCGCCAGGTACGGCGCGAGCAGTGCGGCGACGGTGGCGTTCGCCTCGTCGAGGCGGCCCTGCACGTCGGCGAGCGCAGCCTCGAGCTGTTCGCGGCCGGGAGCCTGCGCCTCGTCGATGCGCTGCTGGAGGGTGGCGAAGTAGGCGTCGACGTACCCGGCGGCGATGGCTGTCGCCAACCCCGGTTCGTCGGCCGTGGCGTGGATCTCGATGACGTCGGTGTCGGCGACCTGGCGCATCGTCGCCCGTTGCTGCACGCCGGCGGCGTCGAGGCCATCACCGAGACGGCCGGCGACGTCCGCGGCGAGCGCGCTCGAGCGCAGCACGCTCAGCTGACCGAGCAGGTACCGATCGGCGACGGCGGCATCGACCCAGGTGCTGGTCGGCTCCGACACCAGCCCCAGCGCGGTCGAGTCGTAGAGCACCTGCTCGGCGGAGCGCGTCTGTTGGCCGGCGATCAGCCCGACCAGCGCTCCCACGGCCAACGCCCACCAGTAGCGCCGCACCGCTATGACGACGAACGACAACTCCATGCACACCTCTTCGGTCGGGGCCCGCTGGTGGTGGTGGGAGTGCTCCCTCACGGCGGCCACTCCCACCACCTGCTCCGTATCGAAGTCGCTCCGGCGGACGCCGTCACCTGACGTTCGGCCGTCGATCGAGGACGAACAGCCCTCCCCCGCTGCCCACAGGGTCGCGAAGCTCGTCGACGTGGTCGTCATGCAGTGCTCGGAGCTCCCGATCGCCGGCGCGTTCGTGATCGACCATCCACCGCACCGCGACGAACGCGGCACCTTCGCCAGGGCGTTCTGCCAGCGTGACCTCGCCGATGTCGGGATCGACGTCACCGTGCGCCAGGTGAACCTCTCGCTGAGCCGCACCGCCGGCACCGTCCGCGGGCTGCACGTGCAGGTTCCACCGCACCACGAGCAGAAGCTCATCCGCTGCACGCGCGGCGCGCTCATCGACGTGATCGTCGACCTCCGCCCCGAGTCACCGAGCTACCTGCGCGTCGTCCAGGTCCAGCTGATCGGCGGCGACGGCCGCTCCGTGCTCGTGCCGGCGCGCTGCGCACACGGGTTCCAGAGCCTGGCCGACGACACCGAGGCGCTCTACGTCGTCAGCCAGTTCCACTCACCCGCGGCCGAACGTGGCCTGCGCTGGGACGACCCGGCGCTCGGCATCCGCTGGCCCCGACCGGTGAGCAGCATCTCCGCGAAGGACGCGGCATGGCCGCTGCTCGCCGAGCAGGAGCCCCGACTGCGCACCGAGATGACCATGCGCGCCGGTGCGCTGCGGTCGTGATCGTCATCGACCGCGCGCTCGCCGCGCGCCAGGCTGCCGGACGACCGATCCGGGTCGGCGTGGTCGGCGCCGGGTCGATGGCACGGGGGCTGGTCACGCAGATCAACGGGTCGGTCCCGGGCATGGACGTCGTCGCCGTCTGCAATCGCACACCCGAGCGGGCCGTCGACATGCTCCACGCTGCCGGCGCCGGGCTTGTGAGGCTCGTCGACACGGCGCGTCAACTCGACGCGGCCGTGGCCGCGGGCCGCACCGTGGTGACCGACGACCCGACCGCGTTGGCAGGCGCTGACAGCGTCGACTGCATCGTCGACGCCACCGGGTCGGTCGAGCACGGTGCCCGTGTCGCGCTGGCCGCCATCGACCACGGCACCCCGCTCGTGCTGCTCAACGCCGAGCTCGACGCGACGTTGGGTCCCATCGTGCACGACCTCGCCCGGCGCGCCGGCGTGCTCAGCTCGTGCGCGGACGGCGACCAGCCCGGGGTCGAGCTCAACCTCGAGCGCTACGTCCGCGGGCTGGGGATGGTGCCGCGGGTGCTCGGCAACGTGAAGGGCCTGCACGACGAGCGACGCACCCCCTCCACACAGGCTGCCTTCGCCGCGACCTGGCAGCAGGACGCGCACATGGTGACCTCGTTCGCCGATGGCTCGAAGGTGAACGTCGAGCAGTGCATCGTCGCCAACGCCACCGGGTTCAGGGTGCCGTGCCGAGGCATGCTGCGCCGACAGCACGACGGGCACGTCGACGAGCTGACGACGCACTACGACCTCGATCAGCTGCGCGACCTCGGCGGGATCGTCGACTACGTCGTCGGCGCCCGACCCGCACCGGGCGTGTTCTGCCTGGCCGAGCTCGCCGATCCACGGCACCGCCGCTACCTCGAGATGTACAAGCTCGGGCCCGGCCCGCTCTACAGCTTCTACCACCCCTACCACCTCTGCCATCTCGAGGTGCCGTTCACCGTGGCCCGCCTCGTGCTGTTCGACGATGTCTGCGGTCGCCCGCTCGGCGCGCCCGTGGTCGAGGTGGTCACCGTGGCCAAGCGCGACCTGCGCGCCGGCGAGGTGCTCGACTCCTTCGGCGGCTACACGACCTACGGCCAGGCGGAGGACGCAGCCGTCGTGCACCGCGACCGCCTGCTGCCGCAGGGCTTGGCCGACGGGTGCCGCCTGCGACGCGACCTGCCTCGCGACAGCGCGATCAGGTGGGACGACGTCGTGGCGCCGGAGGGGCGCCTCGCGCATCGGCTCTACGCCGAGCAGCTCGAGCGGTTCGCAGGAGCGCTCACCCGCTCCTCGTAGCGCTCGATCTGGGCGCGGCACAGCTCGGCGGCGTCGGCGCCCTCGGCGTGGGCGCGGTACCAGTCGACGGTCCATGCGATCGCCTCGGCGATCGCGAGCTGCGGCTGCCAGCCGAGCAGGCTCGTCGCCTTCGAGCAGTCGAGGCGCAGCTGCCCGGCTTCGTGCCGGCCCGCCGAGGGGTCGGCGACCGTCCGCCACGAGGCGGCTGGCCCCCACTGCGACGCCGCCGCGGCGACGACGTCGCGCACGGGCCACGCGTCCGCAGGTGGTGGCCCGAAGTTCCAGCCATCGGCCACCGACGAGTCGCCGGCCATCAACCGCTCGGCGAGGAGCAGATACGCGCCGAGCGGTTCGAGCACGTGCTGCCACGGTCGCACCGCGGCGGGGCGCCGGACGACGGCCTCACCACCCGCGGCGAAGGCCCGAGCCAGGTCGGGCAGCAGCCGGTCGGCCGACCAGTCACCCCCGCCGATGACGTTGCCGGCCCGCGCCGAGGCGACCAGCGGCGCGCCCGGTGCGCTCAGGTAGGAGCGGCGGAACGCAGCGGTCACCAGCTCGGCGCACCCCTTGCTCGCCGAGTACGGATCGTGGCCGCCCATCGGATCGGTCTCGCGGTAGCCCCACGGCCACTCGCGGTTGTCGTAGCACTTGTCGCTCGTGACGCACACGACTGCTCGGGGTGCAGGCTCGGGGCAGCGACGGATCGCATCGAGCAGCGCAGCCGTGCCCATCACGTTGGTGGAGAAGGTCCCGAGCGGGTCGGCGTAGCCGACCCCCACCAAGGACTGAGCAGCGAGGTGCGGCACCACCTCGGGCCGAGCGCGCTCGCTCGCCTGCGCCACCGTCACCGGGTCGCGCCGATCGCCGACGAGGCTGGTCGTCAGCTCGGCGACCCGCGCTGCGTCGAACAGGTTCGGAGAGGTGGAGGGCGGCAGGCCCAGGCCGGGCACGCGCGCCCCTCGGGCGTGCAGCCACAGGCACAACCAAGCGCCCTTGAAGCCGGTGTGCCCGGTGACGAGCACCGAGCGGCCACGCCAGAGCCGAGCCCCCTCGGCCGCACCCGCGGTCACCACACCTTCCACGGCGCCTCCCCAGTCGCCCACAGCTGCTCGAGCGCCTGGCGGTCGCGCAGGGTGTCCATCGGCTGCCAGAACCCTCGATGCTGGAACGCGGCGAGCTCTCCCGTCTGGGCGAGCCGGCGCAGCGGCTCGTGCTCCCACGACACGTGGTCACCGTCGATGTGGTCGATCACCGACGGCTCGAGCACGAAGAACCCGCCGTTCACCCAGGCCCCGTCGCCGGCGGGCTTCTCCCGGAACGCGTCGACGGTGGTCTGGCCCTCGTGGAGCACGATCGCCCCGAAGCGACCCTCGGGTTGCACCGCCGCCATGGTGGCGGCGCGGCCGTGGGCGCGATGGAAGGCGAGCTCGGCGGTCAGGTCGATGTCGGCCAACCCGTCGCCGTAGGTGAGGCAGAAGGTCTCGTCACCCAGGTGGTCGCGGACCCGTCGCAGGCGACCGCCGGTCATCGTGTCGGCGCCGGTGTCGACCAGCGTCACCCGCCACGGCTCACTGCGTCGCTCGAGCACCTGCACGGCGCCGCAGCGCAGATCGACGAGCACATCGCTGCGGTGCAGCGCATAGTCGGCGAACCAGCGCTTGATCACGTCACCGCGGTAGCCGCAGCAGACGATGAACTCGTCGACACCGTGGTGGCTGTAGATCTTCATGATGTGCCACAGGATCGGTAGACCGCCGATCTCGACCATCGGCTTGGGCCGGACGGCGGTCTCCTCGCTCAGTCGTGTGCCGAGGCCTCCGGCCAGGATCACGGCTCTCATCGCAGCTGTCCCATCCCGCTCGGTCGCCGATGGGCCGTCCCACCGGTCAGCGGGAACGGTACGGCGCGCCGGCTGGCAGCTGCAGGTGCCCTCCGGCGTCCCCGTGCTGCCGGTCGGCCCCCGTCGCCGGCTGATCGGCCCGTCGCCGACGAGTCCGCGCCCGGCCCGCACAGCGGTGGCGCGTCAGGGGTAGCGCGCCGCCAACCACTCCGCCACGATCGTCAGCGCCTCGCGGCGGTGGCCCTCGAGGTAGTGGGGAGCGCCCTTCAGCTCGGCGTAGGTGGTGTCCGCCGCCCCGGCGTTGGCGACGATCTCCTGGGCCTGCCACACGCGGATCTCGGTGTCGGCCGTGGGGTGCACCAGGATCGTCGGCACCGTCACCCGCGGCATCGTGTCGGCCAGCTTGGCATGGCTCGACAGGCCCGACCAGGTGCTCAACCACCCGCGGCTCGTCATGGTGCGCGCCAGCCCGCCGCGGCCGTAGTTGGCGTCGAACGGGTCGGGGAACGCGAACAGCGAGCCCATCGGCCGGTCGTCGGGGTCGATCGACAGGT
>DAINND010000036.1:0-14438 GCA_036736065.1 Ilumatobacteraceae bacterium | reverse complement strand
GGTGCAGCGAACGACTCGACGGCGGGGGGGGCGCCACCGGTGCCCGACAACACGCCGACGGCGGCGGGCACCGTGGCGCCGTGCGGAAAGCCCGGGAACCCCGGCACGGTCGTGCCCGCCGTGTGGCTGAGCAGGTGGCGCAGGGTGACCGTCTGCTCGGCAGTGTGCTCGCTCGACGGCAGCCGCCAGCTGCGCAGGGCGCCGTTCACGTCGGCGTCGAGGTCGACCACCCCGTGCTCGGCCAGGGCGAGCACACCCACTGCGGCGACGGCCTTGCTGATCGAGGCTGCCTGGAACAGCGTCGTGGCATGCACGGCGCGGGCCTCGCCCGCGCGCATCACGCCGTAGCCCGATGCCCACGACACCTCGCCGTCGTCGACGACGGCGATCGCGACGCCGGGCACGCGGTAGCGCTCCATGCGAGCGTGCAGCGTGTGGTGCTCGACCGGTCGGCCGGCCACCTGCAGCACGGCGCTCAGGCCGTGCTCGACCCGTCGCTGCCGTTCGGCCACGCTCACGGGCGTAGCTCCGGCACCAGCTCGAGCGCCGCTGCCAGGGCACCATCGAGCAGCGCGTCCGGACGGCGATCGGCCTGGTTGATCGTGCCGGTGACGGTGAGCCCCGAGCGCGGGTCGACGTGCATGACCACACCCCAGTGGCCGCGGTGGCCGCGCAGCTCGATGCCCTCGCGGACCCGCGCCTCGACACCGAAGCCGTACCCGACGAACCCGGGTGAGTGCTGCGCCGGGTCGAGGGTGCGGAACCGCCAGTGCAGCATCTCGTCGAGCAGCGGCGGCGCCACCAGGGTGCCGTCCACCAGCGCCCGGGCGAACACGGCCAGGTCGACCGTGTCGCTCACCAGGCCGCCACCGGCCCAGTCCGACGAGCCGTGCAGTGGCATCACGTCGAAGCCGCCCTGGTGGGCGTGGCTGATCTCGCCGCCCCGGTGTGCTTCGAAGCCTTCGAGGTAGGTGGCGCCCAGGCCGAGTGGGTCGAGGATGCGCGCCCGGTAGGCGGCGTGAAGCGGGCGGCCGTCGAGGTGTTCGATGATCGTGCCCAGCAGCACGTAGCCCGTGTCGCTGTAGGCGTAGCCGTAGCCCTGGCCGGGCAGGAAGTGCGGCGCACCCCAGGCGATCGCACCCTCGAGCATCTCGCGCGGCGTCCACACGTGGCCGGGGTCGGTGGCCAGCGTGCGGAAGTACTCCGCGCTCATCGCGTAGTCGAACAGCCCGCTCGCATGGGTCAGCAGTTGGCGCACGGTGATCCGCTCACCCGAGCTCACACCGTCGAGCACGTGCAGCCGGCCGACGAGGTCGGTGAGGTGAGGCGGCAGGTGGGTGGCCATCGGGTCGTCGAGGCCGAGGCGGCCCTCGGCGACGAGCTGGGCGACGACGACGGCGGTGAATGGCTTGGTGATGCTGGCGATGCGGAACGGCGAGCGCACCGTCATCGGCGGTCCGCCGAGCCACAGGCCCCCGGCCGCGGCCTCGGCGACCAGGTCGTGCGTCGGCAGCTCGACGCGCAGCACGCAGCCTTCGCCCGCGGTAGCCGCCTCGGCGCCGACCACGGCCTGCAGCGCAGCGGTGAGCCGCCCGCCAGTGTCGGTCGTGCCGGTGTCGGCCGTCGGGTTGTCAGTCATGGCGGCTGCTCCGTTCGTGGGGGGCGAGGTGCCGGCGATGGCGGTGGACGAGCTCGATCGCTGCGTCTCGATCGTCGGTCGTGGCAAGGGCGGCGATCAGCGCCAGCCGGGCCTCCTGCGCGGCCCGCCCCCCGGAGCCGACGGCCCCGAGCCGGGCGAGGGCGGCCGTGCGGGTGGTGGCGGTGAAGGCACGCGAGGCGAGCACCACCACGGTCCCGGCGGCGGACGCGTCGTGGATCGGACGCCACAGCTGGCGGGGCGCGTTCAGGTCGCCGAACACCTCGAGCACGGCGCCGCGGCGGCCCTCGAGGATGGCAGCGAGGTCGGCTGCCGTGATGCCCGGGTAGCAGGTGACCAGCGGAACATCGGTGGAGGTGCCGGTCGCCGGCAGCTGCAGCGCGGGTCGATGCGGCGGGGGTGCCGTGGAGAACGCGACCCGGCCGTGCTCGACGGTGCCGACCGGGGCGAACGGGTGCGAGGTGAAGGCGTCGAGCGAGGTCGCGTCGTGCTTGGCGATGTCGGCGGCCCGGTGCAGTGTGCCGCCGAGGCACACCAGCACCTCGCGCCCGCGTGCCTCTGGTGCGGATGCGACGGTGAGCGCATCGAGCAGGTTGGCCGGGCCGTCGGGCTGTGGGTGCGAGTGGGCGCGCATCGAGCCGGTGAGCACCACCGGGGCGCGGTCGTCGTCGATGCCGAGCAGCAGCTCGCACACGAAGGCGGTGAGCTCGATGGTGTCGGTGCCGTGGGTGACCACAACCCCAGTTGCGCCGTCGCCGAGCGAAGCCTCGATGCGCCTGACGATGGCCACCATCTCGTCGATGCCCAGGTTCGAGCTGGGGCCGCTCGCGATGTCGGTCACCACCACCTCGCGGTCCGGGTCGAGCCCGGCTGCGGCGAGGCGGGCGCGATCGAGCTCATCCAACAAGGTGGCGCCGTCGAGCTCCCGCCACTCGTCGCCGTCGAGGTGCGAGGCGATCGTGCCACCGGTGGCCAGGACGTGGACGGTCACCGGAGCACTCCGTCGGCCGAGCGCTCGGCGACGATCGGGGTCGGAGTGCACCACTCGATCGGGTCGAGCGGCCAGCGCGGCCGGCCGACGCGGGCGGTGTCGATCGCGCCGAGGTCGGAGGGTGCCACGCCCGGCGCGCCGACTTCGACGATGCGCTCGTCGGGGAACAGGTGGTCGAAGCCGGCGCGGAAGTGGCCTCGCGACTTGACGACGACGACCTGAGCGGCCTCGGGCTGGAGGCCGACGTGGTGGAACGTGCTGTCGTCGGCGCACTGCACCGGGTGCGACGAGACGGCGACGGACACGCCCCCCAGGTCGAGCGCACAGCAGCGCCCGGCACGGCGTGGGCTTCCGGCATAGACGCCGCGGATGGGCACCAGCTCGGCGTCCTGCAGGCCCACCACCGTGGCGTCGACGGTCAGCTCCGGGGCGAGCGGGTGGGTGCTGGCGGCGTTGAACGTCACCCGTACGTCGGCGCCCAGCCCGGCGGCCCACGCGGTGTCGACGACGGCGCGGTCGCAGTGCATCGCCATCACGACCCCGGTTGCGCCGGCGGCGCGCAGTGCGGCGAGCACGAAGGTGCGCGTGGCCGGTGCGCCACCGCCGGGGTTGTCGGCGACGTCGGCGAGCAGCACAGGTGGCTGCTCACCGCGCCCGGCGGCCACGGCGACGGCCACGGCATCGCTGAGCGGCGTGGTGTGCAACCGGTAGCGGTCGCGCAGCGCCCAGATCCGGTCGGCGATGGTCCGCACGGCGTCGGCGGCGAGCGCCTCGTGCCCGTCGTCGACGCTGACACAGATGGACAGGCCGCAGTGCTCGTTGTCGCCGAGCGAGAACCCTCCGAACACCGAGATGTTGCGGATCGGCGGCTGCTCGAGTTGGCGGGCAGCAATCATCACCTCGTGGAACGGCTCACCCGGGGTGGTGAGCTGGGCGATCTGCGGGAGCAGCATCGGCACCGGGCTCCACACGATCTGCGGGCGGGCGGTGGGCGCGCCGGATGCGCCGAGCAGGCGGTGCACGTGCTCGGCGGCCTCGAGCGAGCACGCGACCACGTCGACATGAGGATTGGTCCGGTAGCCGACGATCACGTCGGCCGCGGCGCACATGCGTGCCGAGACGTTGGCGTGGAAGTCGAGCACCGCCACCACGGGCACGTCGTCGCCGAGCCGGCCGCGCAACGCCTCGAGGTAGGTGGCGTCGGTGTCGGTGTCGTCGGTCGACTGCCCGGCGCCGTGGCCGAGCACCACCACGGCGTCGATCGGCCCGCCGTCCGCGAGCTGCCCGTCGAGTCGATCGACCAGTTCGTCGACGAGGGCACGGAAGTCGTCGGCCTCGAGTGGTCCGCTCGCACCGAGCTCCCACGTGGGCAGCTCGACGATCTCGACGTCGTCGCCGCGCAGCTCGCGCAGCCGTTCGAGGACGGGCCCTCCGGCCCAGCTGGTGGCCAGCCCGCCGGGGAGCGACGCCTCGTCGACACCGCGGTCGAGGCGAATCGGTGCGGCGAGGGCATTCACCTCGTGGGCATAACCGCACACGGCGACGCGACGGCGTGCCGGCATCTGTCGGTGGTGCGTCTCTTCCGGTCCCATACCCTTGAACAGCGTACAACTCCAGGCGGTGAGCGATGAGGTGAGCGATGAGGTGAGAGGTGAGGTTCGCAGGCGGCCTCACCCCTCACATCGCCGGGTTGGGGGTACGGTGGGCGGTCGTGCACCGTACGAGACGTTCCATCGGCAGGGTCGTGCGCGCCGGGGCGCTGCCCGCCGCTGCGCCCGCCGGCTGCAGCGGCGAGGCGGCGACCGGTGCGGCCGGCTCGCTGACCACTGCAGCGTCTGTGACGACTGCAACCCCGGCCACCGCGGCCCCGACGACAGCGCCCGCGACGACCCTGGCTCCGACCACGACGGTGGCGCCATCGGCCCGCGACCGGGTGCAGCCCCCCGAGGCGTCGACCGTCGCCGACCTGCTGGCCCTCGACCGGCCGATCGTGATCGCCCACGCCGGCGGCGACTTCGAGGGCCCGCACTCGACGATGTACGCCTTCACCGAGGCGGCGCTCGCAGGTGTCGACGTGCGCGAGCTCGATGTGATGCTCACGGAGGACCGCGTGCTCGTCGTGCAGCACGACGACACCGTCGATCGCACCACCGAGACCACCGGCCCGGTGCGTGACCTGACGTTCGAGGAGCTGCGTGCCCTCGACAACGCGCACTGGTTCTCCGGCGACACCTGGGGTGACCAGAGCCTGCCGGCCGAGGCCTACACCCTGCGCGGGGTGCGCACCGGCGCCGTGCCGACCCCGCCGGGCTACACCCCCGACGACTTCGCCGTGCCCAGCTTCCGCGAGGTGGCCGAGGCGTTCCCCGACCACGTGCTCGACGTGGAGCTCAAGATCCCGCGCACCGCGGCGGGTGAGCCCGACCTCGCGTGGGCGATCGAGGGCGCCCAGGTGCTCGCCGACGAGATCGCCGAGCTCGGGCGCACCGACTCGGTGATCGTCGTCTCGTTCGACGTCGACGTGATGGCGGCGTTCCGCGAGCTGGCCCCCGACGTGGCGACCAGCCCGGGCCTGGCCACGCTCGTCGACTGGTACGTCGGCCAGCCCGTCGAGTTCGCCGCGAGCGACGTGGTGTTCCAGGTGCCCCCGGTGTACGAGGGGGTCGAGGTGCTCACCCCCGATGTGGTCGCCCGCGCCCAGGCCGAGGGCTTCGAGGTGTGGGTGTGGATGGACGACACCGACCGCCAGGAGAACGCCGAGTTCTTCGCCGACCTGCTGGATCGTGGCGTCGACGGCCTGCTCGTGGCTCGACCCTCGGTGGCCCTCGAGGTCGTCGCGGGCCGCAGCTGAACGGCGATCCACCGGCGATCCGCCCGGTGACGTCACAGCTCGTCCGGGTGCAGACGTTCTCATCGGGACGTAACGTCCCGTGGGGGAGGATCAGCGATGCGCATCGTGCACACCAGCGACTGGCATCTCGGCCGGCAGTTCGGTCCGTACTCGTTGCAGGGCGACCAGGAGCGCTTCATCGACTGGTTCGTCGCGCTGGTCGCCGACCGGCAGGCCGACCTGGTGGTGATCGCCGGTGACATCTACGACCGGGCGATCGCACCGATCGAGTCGATCGAGCTGTTCCGCGAGGCCGTGCGCCGTCTGCTCGCCACGGGCGCGCGGGTGGCCGTCATCAGCGGCAACCACGACGGCCCGGACCGGCTGTCGCCCTACGGCGACCGCGGCGACGTCGGCGGGCTGCTCATCCGCGGCGGCTACGCAGGCGTCGGTCGGGTCATTCGGCTCGAGCTGGCCGACGGCCCGCTCGACCTGGTGCTGCTGCCGTTCCTGGAGCCGGCCGCAGCCCCCGACGCCTTCGGTGGCGCGCCGGACGACACCGACGAGAGCGTCGACCTGGTCGAGCGCCGTCGTCGCCGCACGCACGAGTCGGTCCTGGCGAGCGCCATCGCTGCAGCCCGCGCCCAGCTGAGCGCACCCCGGTCGGTGGCGGTCGCGCACGCCTTCGTCGCCGGGGGTGGCACCAGTGAGTCCGAGCGCCAGCTGGTGGTGGGTGGCACCGGCGAGGTGGCGGCGTCGCTGTTCACCGACTTCTCCTACACCGCCCTCGGGCACCTGCACCGGCCGCAGGACGTGGGCTCGCCGACGGTCCGCTACTCGGGCACCCCGCTCGCCTACTCGTTCTCCGAGGAGCACGGGAAGTCGGTGAGCGTGGTCGAGCTCGACGCCGACGGCACGTGCCGGGTCGAGACGGTGCCCGTCGACGTCGGCCGGGCCGTGCGCACGCTGCGCGGCACGATGGACGAACTGCTCGACGTGTCCCGTCACCCCGGCGCCGCCGAGTGCCTCGTGCGGGCCATCGTCACCGATCGCGAGACAGTGCTCGACGCACGGTCCCGCCTCGATCAGCGCTACAAGCACGTGGTCGAGGTGCGCCTCGAGCCGGAGGGCGTCGACCTGAACGCCGCGGCGACCGTGGCAGCCGGCTCCCGCGACCTCGACCCGCTCGAGGTGACCCGACAGTTCTGGACCGAGGTCGAGGGATCGGCGCCACCCGACGAGATCGATGCGCTGCTCGTCGACGCGCTGCGCACCGTGCTCGATCGGAGGCAGGCGTGAAGCCGCTGCGCCTCGAGCTGACCGCGTTCGGATCGTACCCCGGCACCGAGGTGGTCGACTTCACCGTGCTCGCCCCACGCGGGCTGTTCGTCGTCACCGGCCCGACGGGCACCGGCAAGACCACGATCTTCGACGCGATGTGCTTCGCGCTCTACGGCGTCATGCCTCGCAAGGGCGCCGGCGAGGCGCGCTCGCATCATGCCGACGCATCGGCCGAGACCGTGGTGCGCTTCGAGTTCGAGTGCGACGGTGTGCGTCACACCGCCACGCGCACCCCGGAGTACGAGCGGCCGGCCAAGCGCGGCGGGGGTGTCGTGAAGCAGAACGCCTCGGTCCTCCTCGTGCGCCACGAGGCCGATGGCTCGACCACGGAGCTGGCCACGTCGGTGAGGGCGGCGAACGCCGTCAGCGAGGAGTTGCTCGGCCTCGACCCGGCCCAGTTCCAACGGGTGGTGCTCCTGCCCCAAGGCGACGTCGCCCAGTTCCTCAACGCCGATTCCAAGGCGCGCGAGGAGCTGCTCGGCCAGCTCTTCGGTGGCGAGGTCTACGACGCCGTGGTGAACGAGCTCGCCCGGCGCAGCACGGACCTCGAGCGCGCCTTCCGCGACGTCGAGGTCGCGCTGGAAGGGCAGCTCGACTCGGCTGGCCGCCAAGTCGAGCGCCTCGAGGAGCTGCTCGGCCTCGACCCGGCCGAGCCCGACGACGACAGCGTGCCGTCGGTCGGTGCCCGGGCCCGGCTCGGCGCTCGGCTCGCAGCGACCGAGGCGGGATGCGCGGCACTGGCTGCGCGCTCGACCGAGCTGCGCGGGGAGTCCACCGAGGCTGCGTTGGCGAGCCAGCGTGACGGCGACCTCGCGACGCGCTTCGACGAGCATGCACGGGCAACGGCGCGGGGCGCCGAGCTCGAGCAGCAGCGACCGGCGATCGGCGCCGCCGCAGCAGAGGCGGAGCGTTCGGCCGCCGCCCGACCCGTGCTGGCGCTTGCTGTCAAGGTGGTGCAGTCCGCCGAGCAGCTCGCCGCAGCCCGCACAGCACGCGACGCGCTCCGGCACGAGCTCGACGCCTTGTTCGCCGAGCTCGACGTGATGCCGGCCCCGCAGACGGTGGCCGAGATGACCGCGACGCGGCCCAGGGCGCGGCTCGACCAGGACACCCGGCGCGCGACGCTCACCGCGCTGCGCACGGCGACCGAGGAGCACGACGCAGCGGTCGCCTTCCGGGACGAGCGCCGCGGCGCACTCGAGCAGCTCATCGGCGACCTCGCGGCTGCCGAGGACCGTGAGCGGTCCATCCGTGCACGGCTGTCCGCGCTCGAGCCGGCGCTGGTCGACGTCGGGTCGCTCACGGCGCGGATCGCCGAGCTCGACGAGCTGATCGGCCACCGCCGCCGGGTCGAGGTCCTGGCCGAGCGGGGCGGCGCGGCGCAGGCCGCGGCCGACGCCGCGACGTCTCGCCACCGCGAGCTGTTCGCCCGGTTCGTGGCCACCGAAGCGCCGCGCCTCGCGCAGCAGCTCGTGCCCGGTGAGCCCTGCGCGGTCTGCGGGTCGACCGAGCACCCGCGCCCGGCAGCTGCGGGCGACGACGAGCCGACCTCGTTCGACGAGGTCACTGTGGCCGGCCTGCACCGCGACGAGCTCGCGGCCGAGCGAACGGACCTCGAGACGGAGCTCACCCTGGTGATCGGTCGCCTCGGCGGGCACGCCAGCTCGTCGGTCGCCGAGCTGCAGGCGCTCCGCGACGCAGTGGAGACAACGTCGACCGCGGCTGCCCAGGCCCACGCCGAGCACGTCCAGCTGACCGGCGACCTCAGCGTGCTCGGCGACCAGCTGGCGGAGCTGCGCACCAACCGGGCGAGGATGGACGAGCAGGTCCTCGCCGCCGACAGGTCCGTCGAGGCGACCACCGGGTCGCTGGCGCGGGTGCGTGCCGCAGCCGAGGGCCTCGACGATGCCGGCATCGCGCTCGTCGACCGCCTGCTCGACCGGCTCGACACGTTGTGCGCCGAGGCGCCAGCCTGCGACGAGGAGCTGACGAGGGCCGAGACCAACGAGGAGGCCGCCGGGAGGGCCCTCGCCGAGGCGCTCGACGCCAGCCCGTTCGCAACCGTCGACGAGGCCCATGCGGCTGCGCTCGACGTCGACGAGGAGTCGCGTCGGCGGGACGCGGCGCGCAAGCTCGACAAGGAGCTCGAGTCGTTGGTCGTGGTCGTGCAGACGCTGCTCGGCCAGGGAGTGCCCGCTCAGCGCCCGGACGTCGAGGCATCGCGCCGCCGGGCGGCCGAGGCTGCCGAGGTGGCCAGCGCCGCAAGTGATGCGGCGGCCTCGGCCGGCTCGCTGCGCAAGGAGGCGCAGGGTTCGCTCGACGAGCACGACCGCCAGCTCGAGCAGGCCGGCGCTGCGGGTGCCGCGGCCGCCGCCGCCAAGTTGGCGCACAAGGTGTGCTCCTCCGGCGGTGCGTTGCGCATGTCGTTGCAGCGCTGGGTGCTCGCGCAGGAGCTCGACCGGGTGACGGCCGCGGCCAACGTCCATCTGGCGCGCATGACGGCGGGCCGCTACTCCCTGCGCCGTCAGCTCGGTGTCGCCGACGCACGGAGGGCGTCGGGCCTCGAGCTCGAGGTGCTCGACGCCCACACCGGCCGGCCGCGCTCCACGTCGTCGCTGTCCGGCGGCGAGCAGTTCCAGGCGTCCCTCGCGCTCGCGCTCGGTCTCGCCGACGTGGTGAGCCACGGTGGTGCGGCGAGCGGGCGTGTGTTCGAGGCGCTGTTCGTCGACGAGGGGTTCGGCTCACTCGACCAGGAGGCGCTCCGCGACGCGATCGACACCTTGCACCAGCTGCGCGCGACCGGGCGGATGGTGGGAGCGATCACCCATGTGGAGGCGATGAAGCAGGAGCTCCACCCGGGCATCGAGGTGCGCCGCCGCCCGGACGGCCGGGGGTCGACCCTGGTCGTCAACCCGTGATCGGCGACCTGGCCGCCGACTCGGCGATCTGCGCCGTGCGATCACCTAGCCTCGGGACATGACTCCGCCAGGCTGGCATCCCGACCCCTACCGCCGCCACGAGCTGCGCTGGTGGGACGGCACGACATGGTCCGAGCACGTGAGCGACCAGGGTCGGACCGGGATCGACGCAGTGAGCGCAGCTCCCTACACGGACGCCGGCGCCGGCTGGCTGCCACCGACGATCCAGCAGCCGACCACTCCACCGTCGCCGAGCTGGGCGCCCGGCGCGACCCTGCCCCAGCCCACCGTGCAGCAGCCGGTGATCGCAGCGCCCGCCGGCGGGCCGCGTCGGTCGAGTGCAGTGCCGTGGGCGATCGGCGGCCTGTTCGTCGCACTGCTCGTCGGTGGCGGAGCGCTGCTCGCGCTGCGTGGCGGCTCCGACGACGACTCCAGCTCGATGTCGACCCTCCTGCCCGACACCTCCGTCGCGCCGCCCACCACGGGCCCGTTCGTGCTGCCCACGACGTCGAGCCCGCCCGCCACGACCGGACCGGTGGGGACCACGGCACCGGAGACCACCCTGCCGGCCGTGACCCCGGCGACCGGGGACGTGCTGTCGGTCGCGCTGCCGACGCCCGACGAGGTGCCCGCCGACTGGACCACCACAGGTGTCGGGACGGCGGTCGACTTCGAGGGTGGCTCGGGCCCCGGCCAGGGCCTGTGCGCCGGCGACGGCGAGTCGGTGCGCGCCTGGAGCCTCGGCTCGATCGGCAATGCGTTCAGTGACTACTACGACCTGCCGTCGACCGGGGAGGTGTCGTACTGGCTGATCGGCTTCCCCGACGCCGAGTCCGCATCGGCCTATCTGGCTGCGACGGCCGAGCAGGCCGGCACCTGCGCCGAGACGATCACCTACGACCTCGCCGAGGGTGCCGAGCCCGGGCAGTACGACGGGTTCGCCGACGGGTTCGGCGAGGACGCCGTGTGGGCCTTCGCCGAGACGGCCGCGTCAGCGCCCTCATCGGTCGCCGGCGCCGACGAGTCCCTCGAGCTCGGCGTGGGGGTCGACTACTCCACGGTCTCCGACGGCGTCGAGTACAGCGGGAGCTACGGGGCGCTGAGGCTCGTCGAGCGCTATGGCAGCGTGGTGCTCGTCACCGAGCTCTTCGGCGAGTGGGACCTGCGCGGCTTCGCCGCCACCGATCTGCCGGACTACCAGCCGGTCGCCGAGGACCTCGTGTCGGCGGCCGACGTGATCCGGCCGATCGTGCTCGATCGGCTGCGCGCCGCCGGCGTCGTCGGCTGAGCGACCCGATCCGCGCCCATCAGCTGGACGGGCACGTCTCCTCGTAGTAGGCGCTGAGGCGTTCCCCGGCGGCGTTGAACTCGCCGTCGTCGAGCACCTGCAGCTTCTCCATCGCTGTCGGGTCGGTGAACGCCGTCATCAGGTCGTAGTCGTACTCGGCGAGGACGTCGTCGATGGCGCGATAGCCGTCGGCCAGCACCTCGAGGTCGGCCAGGTACTCCGACGGCAGCTCACCTTTCAGCCGCTCCATCGCGTCGGCGAAGTCGCCGAACATCTCCACCGGCTCACCGGGAGTCATGATGTCGTCCATCCCGGCAAAGGCCCCCTCGACGGCCTTGGCCAGTTCGACGCACTCCTGCGGGACGCCGGGGATCACGTCGGGGATGCCGCTACCGGAGCTCTCCCCATCGGTCGTGGGTGCAGCCGTCACCTCCACCGCAGTGTCCGGGGCGGTGACCAGGCTGGTTCCGCCATCGCCGCCTCCAGCGCTCCCACCATCGCCACCCCCATCGCCCCCTCCGCAGGCGGCGAGCAACACGGTGGCGGTGAGCAGCCCAGCTGCGAGTCGGTGGTGGCGAGAGGTCCGAGCGGCGAACATGGCATCACAGTACGACCTGGCCCGCTGCGTCGGAGGTCGCGCAGCCAGCCTGTGCGGTGGTCGGCACCCTACGCTGACAGACGATGAGCGAGCAGGGGACGCGAGACGACCTTCGTCGGCGCGCGGTCCGGGCATCGCTCACCGACGCAGTGGCCGACGACTTCCGGCCCGATGTCGAGGGCCTGCGTGCCGTGGCCGTCATCGTGGTCGTGCTGTTCCACGCGAAGTTCGCCGCCTTCGAGGGTGGGTTCGTCGGCGTGGACGTGTTCTTCGTGCTCTCCGGGTTCTTGATCACCCGGCTGCTCGTCAAGGAGATGGCCTCGACCGGCACGATCTCGCTGCGGACCTTCTGGGCGCGCCGGGCGCGCCGGTTGCTGCCCGCCTCGGCGCTCGTGGTGGCGGCGACGCTGCTCGTCGGTCGCATCGTGCTCGCGCCGCTCGACCAGCGATCCTTGGCCCTCGACGCAGTGGCGGCGGGCGCGTTCGTCGCCAACTTCCGCTTCGCCGCCGTGCTCGGCGACTACTTCGGGGCCCAGCTCGGTGAGCTCACGCCGTCGCCATTGCTGCACTTCTGGTCGCTCGCCGTCGAGGAGCAGTTCTACCTCGTGTGGCCCGCACTGATGCTGCTCGTCGCCCGTCGGCCCCGCCAGTACCGGCGGTTGCTCGTGCTGGTGCTCGGTGCGCTCGGCCTGGTGTCGCTGCTGGTCTCGGTGTGGCTCACCTCCACCCGTCCGACGTGGGCGTTCTACCTGCTCCCGGCGCGCATGGTGGAGCTGATCGTCGGCGCGCTCATCGCCCTCGCCTGGCCGACCATCCGGGCCCTCCCGTCGACCGGGCGCGCCGCGGCCGGATGGGTGGGGCTCGCGACCATCACCGCTTCGGTGCTGCTGTTCGACGAGTCGATGGCGTTCCCCGGGGCCTTGGCGATGGTGCCCGTGATCGGCACTGCGGCAGTGATCGTGGCCGGTGGCGGTGGAGCGCTGCCGTGGTCGCCCGGCCGTGCGCTGTCGCCACGGCCGCTGCAGTGGGTCGGCAAGCACTCGTACGCGATCTACCTCTGGCACTGGCCCGCCCTGGTGCTGGCCGAGGCCGAGCTCGGCCCGCTGTCGGTGGCCGAACGGTCGATCGTCATCGCCATGTCGGTGGCCCTCGCCTACCTCTCGCACCGACTCGTCGAGGACCCGGTGCGCCACTCGCCGACGCTCGCCGCGTCACCCGGACGCGGCCGCGCGCGCGGTGGGGCGCGGTCGGCTGCGGTGCTCGTGGCCGGTGGGCTGAGCTGGGCGACGCTGCCGTCGCTCACCGGCGGGGGTGAAGCCGTGGCCCCTACGCTCGTGCCGCTGCAGACCACCCCGATGTCGACACTCGCCGGCGGAGGGGTCGACGGCAACGGCGCCGCACCGACGTCGACGGTGTCGGTCGACACCGGCCTCGGCACCGGTGACTACGCCGCGTTGCTGGCCGCCAACCAGCAGGTGCTCGCTGCCGGCCTGGCCACCACCGAGGTGCCATCGAACCTCCGGCCGTCGCTCGCCCAGGCCTTCGACGACAAGTCGCAGCTCTACCCAGACGGCTGCGTCAACATCGGCGTCGACGCCGAACTGCGCGACTGCCGCTACGGCGTCGTGGGGGGTGCGACGCGGATCGTCCTCTACGGCGACTCGCACGCTGCGCACTGGTTCCCGGCGCTCGAGGCCATCGCCACGGCACGCGGCGCGGAGCTGGTGGTGATGACCAAGGGTGGGTGCCCCACGGCCGCGGTGCGCATCCCCACCAACACCTTGGCGCGGACCTGCCCGCAGTGGCGCGACCGGGTGTTGGCGCGCATCGCCGAGCTGCAGCCGGACATGGTCGTGGTCACGGCCTGGGCCGGCTACCCGAACAGCGACGACGAATGGCGCACCGGTCTGGACGAGACGCTCGGGCGCATCGCGCCGCACACCCGCGACCTCGTGGTGCTGGGCGACAACCCGAACACCTCGGAGGTGCCGGCCACGTGCCTGTCGGAGCACCTCGACGACGCGACGCGCTGCATCAACCGTCGCGAGCGCGCCGTCAGCTCGGGTCGGATCGCCGTGGAACAGGAGCTCGCCGTGGCCAACGGTGGCCGCTTCGTCGACACGAGCGACTGGTTGTGCACGCCCGAGGCCTGCCCGGTGATCCTGGGCGACATCCTGCTGTACCGCGATGTCACCCACCTCTCCACCACCGGGGCGGCCTGGCTGCAGCCGCTGCTCGACGCGTCCCTGTTCCCCACCTGAGCAGCCATGACAGACTCGTCGCCATGACCGACGGCTTCGACACCCCGATCGTCCGCGACGGTGACACCTTCATCGGCCCCTGGCGCTCGCCGCACCAGATGCTGGCCGAGCAGGAGTACGACGGGCACACGAGCGTGCACGACGAGGAGACCGCCGGCAAGCTCGGCCTGGCCGGGGCGCCGATCGAGGGCCCGACGCACTTCAGCCAGTTCGATCCGCTCGCCGTCGAGATGTGGGGCCCGCAGTGGTTCGAGCGCGGCTGTCTCAGCGCGCATTTCGAGACGATGGTGATCGAAGGCGAACAGGTCCAGGCCACCGTCACCCGCACCGGCGCGGCGACGGCTCGTGGCACGGCCAGCAAGGCGACCGGCGAGCCGGTGCTGAGCGCCTCGCTGACGCTCGGCGACGAGCCGACCGAGCTCGACGAGCGTCTGGCACGGATGCAGGCCAAGGACCCGGGCGAGCGGTTCATCGTCTACCGACTCTTGGCCGGCGCGACCTCCGCCCCGGGCGCCACCTCGATTGGCTTCGACGAGCGGAACGGCAACCTCTTC
>DAINND010000035.1:1860-14536 GCA_036736065.1 Ilumatobacteraceae bacterium | reverse complement strand
CCCGTGTTACGACCTGATCAGCCTGCGCCTCGAGGCCCGCGTCGCCGATGAGCGACCGCTCAGCGACCACGAGATCATCACCATCGTCGACCACCTCTACATCGGGGGCAACGAGACCACCACCTTCGCCCTCACGAGCGCGCTCTGGCTGCTGCTGCGCGAGCCGGGCCTCTACGAGCGCGTCCGTGACGACCGCGCGCTGGTCGAGCCATTCCTCGAGGAGGTGCTGCGGATGGAGTCGCCGACGCAGGGCCTGTACCGACAGGTGGCTGTCGACACCGACATCGGCGGGGTCACGATCCCGGCGGGGGCGACGTTGCACATCCGCTACGGCGCCGCCAACCGCGACGAGCGGATGTTCCCCGATCCCGATCGGATCGACCTCGAGCGTCGCAACGTCCGACGTCACATGGCCTTCTCGCTCGGCGAGCACCACTGCCCGGGCAGCGGGCTCTCGCGGCTCGAGCAGCAGATCGCCCTCAACGCCGTGCTCGACCGCCTGCCCGACCTACGCCTGGCCCCGGACCGCAACGACTTCCGCCACCTGCCGGGCTTCGTGCTGCGCGCCCTCGAGCGCCTGCACCTCGAGTGGGGCCCAGCCACCTGAGCCCGATCGGTTCAGCCTTCGCGCTCCACCCGCGAGGCCATCCACTCCTTGGTGGCCCTGCCCATCTTCGCTCCGTCGTACCCGATGCGCTGCGTGGGCTCCACCTCGAGCACGACCCGACGCGGTGAGTCCAGGAACTCGACGAAGGCGTCGGCCATGGCGCTGCCGGAGCCGTACAGCGCATCGGCGAGCTCGCGGTAGAACCACGTCAGCGTCTCGCGGTCGTCGTGCACGGTGCACGTGCCCTTCCACGTGATCGCCTTGTTGCGCGGCAGCGGCGATCCGGTCGAGGTGACGACGATGCACACACGCGGGTCGCGCCGCACCGCGGCGATGCGCGCCCGCTGGCCCGACGCGGTCAACCAGAAGCGGCCGTTGCGCCACACGTACGACATGATCACCCCGACCGGCCAGCCCTCCTTGTTCGACCAGATGAAGGTGCATTCGTTGTGGGCGAGCAGCAGCTGCTCTTCGACGTCGGCGTCGAGCCCGTAGACCGTCACGTCCTCGTAGTTCTCCGGATGATCGGCCACCGCTCGCCCCCTGTGCTCGCCTCTCGGCCGCACGCTAGGCCACGAGGCGCGCCCACTGCAGCGTCGTGATGGCGGCGATGGTCGACTCGGCGCCGCAGTTGCCGTTGCGACCCAGCGGGGTGAGCCCGTCGAACCCGGCCCCGCTGCGCACGTCGACCATCGGTGTGGCGCTGTCGTTGTGGCCGAGGAACCAGTCGCCGCAACGCACGAGCAGATCGATCCACGAGGTGTCGCGGGTGAGCGTCCACGCCGTGGCACACGCATCGGCGAGCGTGGCGGCCTCGATCGGCTGCTGATCGAACCCCGGACGCGGCTCACCAGGCCCCCAGCCACCGACCGGAGTGAGGCTCAACCATCCACCGGGGGCCGTCTCGACCTCGGCGAGCCACGCGAGCTGGCGGAGGCCCTCCTCGACGAAGGTGTCGAGCCGCAACTCGCGCCCGAGCACGAGGAGCATCTCCGGCAGCACCGCATTTGCATAGGTGAGCCTGGGCTCGGGCCAGGCCCAGTCGGGCCGCCCGAGCCCGACGGTGCGGGAGGCGACGAGCTCGGCGGCGTCGGCCAGCAGCATGGCCGCGCCCACGTGGCTCGGGTCGGCAGCGGCAACCGCGCCGGCGCCCAGCACGGCGAACGCCGTCGATCGCAGCCACGGGCTGCGGAACCGACAGGCCTCGTCGAACAGTTGGCGGGCGAGGCGCTGCTGATCCGGGTCGGCCAAGCCCACCGACGCCTCGCCGAGCGCCCACAGCGCACGGCCACTCGCGTCGGCCATCTCGTCGTCACCGAAGGGATCGAACGCATCGCCGTCGAGCCAGCGCCCGCCGAGGTGCCGCCGGTTCGCGAAGCGACCACCGCCTCGGTAGGCCTCGACCAGGAAGGCGAGGTAGGCCCTGGCGAGCGCGGCGAGGGTGCGCTCGTCGCCTCCTGCACCGGTCGGCTCGCGAGCCACCGCCACCAAGGCGCGGGCGACGTCATCGGTGCAGTACCCGCACTCCGGACGAGGCATCAGCCCGTCGCAGTGCTCGAAGACCCCCTTGGCCGTGCTCAACCTGCAGAGGTGGGCGAAGCTCGGTCCGGCCGGACGGGTGGCGGTGACCGCACCGCTCATGCCACGAACCCGGGCGGCGAGGCGAGGGTGCGGCTGCTCGAGCTGCCGATCGCACCACGAGCTTCGACGAGGTCGACCACGAGCTCGAGGTAGCGGCGAGCCACCGCCTCCCACATCATGGGCGCCGAGACGCGGGCCGCCTCGTCGGCCATCTGGCGTGCCAACCGATGGTCGCGCAGCACCCGACCCAGGGCGACCGACATGGCCACCGCATCGTCGTGGGGCACCACGATCCCGGCGCCGGTGCTCAACAGCTCGCGGGCGTGCGGGAAGTCGGTCGCCACCACCGGTGTGCGTGAGGCGACCGCCTCGATCAGCACCCCGGAGGTCACTTGGTCGCGCGACTCGTACGGAAGGAGCACGACGTCGGCAGTGCGGATCAGCGCCTTCAGCGACTCGAGGTCTCGGTAGCTGTCGTCGAACTCGACGAGGTGCGCGACGCCCGATCGCTCCGCGCGCTCGACCAGTGACCGACGATAGGACTCACCGGACGCGGCACGGACCTTGGGGTGGGTCTGACCAGCGATCACGTATCGAGGGGCGGGGATCATCGATCGCAACTGCGCCAACGCGTCGATGCCCACCTCGATGCCTTTGCCGGGGCCGAGCAGACCCCAGGTGAGGATCGTCGGAGCCCCGCGACGGCGTCGCTCGAAGGGCAGCGCGCGGTTCTCGTGAGCGCCGTGCGGGATCAGCACGACACGGTCGGGGTCGACCTCGAAGCGATCGAGCAGACGTGCCCTCGCGGCTTCGGTCATCACCACCACCACGGCCGATCGACGAGCGAGCTCCTCGACGATGAAGCGCTGGTTCGAGCTCGGCGATGCGAGCACGGTGTGCAGCACGCTCACCACGGGCCGGTGCACGCCGGAGAGCACCCGCAGCACCTCGTCGCCATCCTCGCCGCCGAAGATGCCGTACTCGTGCTGCAGCAGCACGACGTCGAAGCCGTTCAGCCAGTCCGACGCGGCATCGAGCGAGCGCCCGTCGCCGCGCTCGACCTGGAACACCACCTCGTCACGGGCGAGGCGCCGTGCGTCGACGACCTCGACCACTCCGTAGCGACACGGACCGGATGCATGGTTCGACGCCACGTCCCCCATGGCTCTGCCGAGGGCCGCGGCGAACGTCGCCAGACCGCACTCCGTCGGAGGGAACGTGCCGACCATGGCCACGGAGACACCGGATCGACCGGGGCGGAGCCCGCCACCGAGATCCATCGAAGAGAGGGTCGCTGTCATGCCCACATCGGACCAGCGCCGACGCACCGACCGACAGGGACCATCAGCCCCGAAGCTCCGTCGAACCGTCATTGCACGGATGCATGTACAGGTAGTTCAGAAGCTCCTCGAGGCTTGCCGTGGCCACCGCGACACAGCTGTCGGCTGCGCCGTAGTACATCCGCACGGTGTCCCCGTCGTCGTCGAGCACCCACCCGCAGGGGAAGACCACGTCAGGCACGTCGCCTGCGATCTCGTACGGCGCACAGGGGCCGAAGATCCACTCGTTGCCCCGAGCGATCAGCCGGTCCGGGTGGTCCTTGTCGAGCAGCGCGAGGCCGAGCCGGTACAACGATCCGGACACCGTCACGCGCACACCGTGATAGAGCACCAGCCATCCAGCGGGCGTCTCCATGGGCGGTGGGCCGAGGCCGACCTTGTTCGCATCCCACCAACCACCCCGGCGCGCCTCGATCAGGGGTGTCGGGTCGCCCCAGTGCACGAGGTCGTCGCTCCACGAGATCCAGATGTGCGCACCGAGCTCGCGGAAGTTCGGGACCGGACGGTGCAGCATCGCATACCGACCGTTCACCCGACGGGGGAACAGCGCCGCATCCTTGTCCTCGGGCACCTGCATCACCCCGTGGCGCTCGAAGCTCACGAAGTCGGTCGTGCTCGCCCGGCAGACCACCGGCCCGGCGCGCGAGAAGCCGGTGTAGAGGATCTGGTAGCGGTCGTCGATCTTGGTGATGCGCGGGTCCTCGACCCCCCACTGCTCGGCCCACCAACCCTTGTCGGGGACCAACGAACGATGCGGCTCGATCACCCAGTCCGTGTAGCCGTCGACGCTGCGCGCGACCATGAGGCGCGACAGGCCGGTGCGGTCCTCGACTCGAGCGAGCAGCAGCGTCTCGCCCTCGAACCGCACCGCGCCGGGGTTGAAGACCGAGTTCTCCATCTTCGGCAGGTCGAGGCCGCGCAGGATCGGGTTGCCCGGATAGCGCCGGAACAGCTCGCGCGGGTCGTGCGGGTGCTCCATGTGCGCCTCCTAGTACCTGAAGATGGCGGCGAGCGGCCCCGCCGGGAGCCGTTCGGCGGGGACGAGGTGGACCGTCGCATGCGTGCGCAGCGCATCGCTCACGGCCAGGTTGACGAGATCGACCGCACCAGTGCCGTCACCCTCGAGCGGCTCGGTCGACGACGGCCAGTCGGCCCACCAGGGGGCCACCGACCCGACGAGCAGCGCGGCCACGGCACCCTGGGACGCAGCGACCAGGATCTCGACAGGATCGGTCGAGGCGAGCCCGGTCCCGAGGCGGGCGCCGAGCCGCTCGAGCATCTCGTCGACGCTGTCCTGCGACGCCACGGCCTCGGCGACGCGCCGGCGCAGCTGGTCGTCGGGGAGGCGCACCGGGCTACCGACCTCGAGGGCGACGGTCCACGGGTGCCGGGTGAGCGCCCGGTAGCGCGACACGACCGGTCCGGTGCCGGCGACCACCACGGGATGGCTGCGGTCGTCACCGACGTGATGCAGCACGGCATGGTCGACGAGATGGAGGAACCGCTCGATCCGCGCCTTGCGATCCTCGTGCTGAACCCCGCTGCCGTGGCTACGACGCAGGACGGTGCCGCGGCTGCCGACACCTTCGGAGTGCGACCCCGAGTGGCGCTCGGTCCGCTCGAACCACAGCGCCTCGTCGACCGAGCGGGGCAGGTCGGCGACCTGGCACTCGTGCAGAGCAGCGCCACCGATGTGGTGCAGGCGCACGTGGTCGACATCGAGCGACAGGACGTGCCCACCGATGCTGCGGTCGACGCTCGGCAGCAATTGGGCCACCTGGAAGCGGTCGGACACCACGAGCAGCGGCTCGAGGTGGTTGCCGACGGCGATCTCGGCGCTCGAGCCGGGCCCGAGGAAGAACGCCAGCCCGGCGCCGTGCTCGCAGATCACCCGCCGCGCATGTGCGTCGCGCGCCGGGGCGAGCAGCCGATCGATGTCGTGATGCGGATCGCGGAGCAACTCGCGGGCCCGGTCGAGGAGGCGATCCAGCGTGTCGTGCTCGTGGCGGTCGTCGGGATGACGGCGATCGATGGGCAGATGGATCGACACCGCCGGCGACTCCTTCCGCCTGGCCAGCTCCACCAGGCGGGCGAGGGTGATCGTCGGTGGGCTCGGGGTCGGGACGACGCTCATGCGGGCACCGTAGGAACGTCTCCGGGCGGGCCGTCAGCGTCGCCCGTCGTGGTCGTGGGACCGGTCGTCACGGGCAGCAGTGCCGTTGGCCCCTTGACGCGGTACGGATGTCGGCCGATTCCGCCGACGCGGCACCCCGTCGCGCTGGAACACTGGCGACCGATGTCGGTCCGCACTTCCCCCGCTGCTTCCACCTCGCTCATCCGCAGAGTCGCCGATCGCCCCGTCGTCGACCACGGATCGATCCCCGGCTACGGCCCGGTGTTCAACGCCGGGTTGCTGCACCACGACGGCCGTTACCACCTGTTCGCCCGGGCGATCCGTGACGGCTACCGACGCAACGACGGCGAGGGCCCACGCTTCCACGACTACGTCTCCGACATCGTGGTGCTCACCTCCGTCGATGGCCACGAGTACGGGTTCGAGTACGTCCTCGCTGCGGCCGACGGCAGCGACGTCTGGTCGTTCGAGGACCCACGCGTGCAGGTCGTCGACGAGGCCGGCAGCGAGCACATCGTCATGACGTACACACGGCTGCCACATCCGGAGTCGGGAGGGCCGTGGCGCATCGGCGCCCACCGCCTGCGCTTCGACGACGGCCGCTTCCACCTCGACCACGGGTCGGGCCGTCACCTCGGGCCCGACGGCATCGCCAACAAGGACGCGGTCATCTTCGCCTTGGCCGACGGGCGGGTGGCCCTGATGCACCGCATCCATCCGAACATGCAGGTCGCCGTCTTCGATTCGCTCGACCACCTCTGGGAGGCGGACGACGGCTACTGGAGCAACCATGTCGCCGAGCTCGATCGCCACACGATCATCACCCCCGGTCCCGACGGGCTGGGCGTCGGCGCCGGTGCACCCCCGGTGCCGACGGACAACGGCCTGCTGCTGTTCTTCCACGAGCGCACCGCACGCGGCGTGTACACGATGAATGTCGCCTTGCTCGACCCGCACAGCGGCGCAGTGCGGGCCGTGCTCCCCGATGCGCTCATGCGACCCGAGCTCCATTGGGAGCGTGTCGGCGACGTCGACGACGTGGTGTTCGTGCAGGGAGCGCACCGTCGCCCGGACGGTTCGATCTACCTCACCTACGGCGCGGCCGACCGCTGTGTGGGAGCGGCCGTCGTCGACGAGGCCGAGTTGCTCGCTGCGCTCGTCCCGGTCGCCTGACGCATTCCCGGGCTGCGGCTGCCGACCGAGGCATCGTTCAGGCTCGGAGCAGCCTCCACCCGAGAACGAGAGCGGCGGAAGCTGTCACGGCGAGCGCCACCGATGCCGGCCCGCGGATGCCCACCATCGCTGCACCGGCGGCCGCGAGGGCCATGGCTGTCCACACGATCGTCGTGCCGGCGGCAGGCGTGGCGCAGCTGGCGGCCCTGCCGTCGATGGACGATGACCCAGCCGTCGACGGCGCCTGACGTCGCAGCAGCGATCGACCCCGTGCCGTGAGCACGACGAGCCCAGCAGTCGCGGCGAGCACCGCGGCCCACCAGAGGGGACGGGTGAGCCACCATCCGAGCGTGAGGCGCTCGGGCACGGGCAGACCCAGCGCCACCATGCCGCTGCAGAGCGCCAGCGCCGTGAGATGCCACAGGTAGACAGGCACGGCCACCTCAGCGGCTCGTTCGACGAGCCACCGACGACGCGCGCCGAAGCGGTCGAGCGTTCCTGCAGCGAGCATCAGCACACCGACCTGGGTCGCTGCGGCGATGGCCGTGAACAGCGTCGGCGGCGTGGTGTTCGACCGGTCGCTGGAGACCACGTCGACGAGGGTCGGCGAGTAGCCCGCGCGTGCCACCAGCGCAGCACCGACGAGCGCACCCAGCACGGCGATCGCCGCACCGCGCGACACCTCGATGCGCCGGCCGTCGCCACGACCGGTCACGGCCTGGCGCCACCATGCCCCGAGCAACCAGGGCACCGCCCATGCCGGCAGGAACCCGAACCAGCCGACGAGCTCGTTCGCGCCCCATGCGAATCGGGCGGCATCGGCAACGGCCAGCAGTCCGAGGCAGGTGCCGATGCTGCGACCGGGCCGGCGGGCCATCTGCGCCATCCACGTGCCCGCTGCGGCAAATGGCAGGTAGGCGGCGAGGAACCACACCGGCTGTGTCGCGAGGCGGGCGCCGTCACCGAGCACCCCCCGCTCACCGCGCTCGACCAGCTCGATGAGAGCAGGCAGGTACCACAGGCTCACCACCAGGGCCGCGAGGCCGACGAGCGGCCTCAGCCGACGCGCCGCAGCAGCAGGCGACGCAGCGATGTTCGCCCAACCGGCAGCGGCGAAGAACAGCGGCATCGGCGAGAGCAGGGTGAGTGATCGCCACTCGGGAGCGAGCGCGAAGAGGTTCGCGCCGCGCACTGCGCCATCGGGGCCACGGTCGATCACCGCCATCAGCAGGTGTCCGACCACGACCGTGGCCAACGCACCGACACGGACGACGTCGATCGCCGGACGTCGATCGACGGGAACGACCGAGGTGCTCACCCCGTCATCGTCGCAGAGCGCGACGTCAGACTTCGACGGACGTGAGGTCGTCGCCGAGGACGATGGCACCGCCGAAGTGCTCCGCCGCCAACCCCCGCCACTCGTCTTCCTGCCCAGGCTGGATCGGCGGCACATAGTGGGTCAGGACCAAGGTGCCGACACCAGCACGCGCCGCCGTCCTGGCGGCGTCCGCAACGGTCGAGTGGTAGTCGAGGATGTCGCGGAACCGCTCGTTGGGCACCATCTGCACCAGGTCGTCACGCAGGACGGTCTGAACGTAGGCGTCCGCTCCGGCACAGAGCTCGTCGAGCGTCCGGCACGGCACACCATCGCCGCCCAGCACGACGCTGCGGCCGTCAGCCTCGACGCGGTAGGCAACGGTCGGCTCGACCGGTCGATGATCGGTGGCCGCCACCCGGATCGTCGCTCCAGCGATCTCGATGACGTCACCGGGCTCCACCTCGGTGACCTCGACCTGTGGGGCCCAGGTGAGATCGGCATGATGATCGAGTCGGTAGCTGATGTCGGGCGCCAGCGCCGCCAACGTCGCCTGCACCACTTCGGCTGTGCGCGGCGGCCCCACGATCCGCAGGGGCGAGGGCGTGGGGCGCATCACCCACCGAGTCGTGATGACGTCGTTCAGGTCGGTGAGGTGGTCGCTGTGCAGGTGGGTGAGCAACACGGCACCGAGCATCGGCGGCACCAGCCCTGCAGCTGCGAGCCGCATCACCACTGCACGGCCGCAGTCGACGAGAAGATGCGTCGATGCGGTCGACACCAGGGTCGCCGGGCCGGCTCGACGCGGGTCCGGCAGCGGGCTCCCCGTGCCCAGCAGGGTGATCTTCATCAGCGCACCGTATCATCTGGCAGTTGCTCTGCCAGAAGGTGCCCTCCGGTCAGGGCTCGAACCAGCCGTTGACGTCGACGACCAGATGGGTCGCAGCGGTCGAGAAGAGGCACACCTTGCCAGTCGCCGACAGCCGCACCACCACGGCGTTCGGGACGGTCTGCCCGGCGACGAAGTTGAGGTTCGACGCGAGGGGCCGGGTGCCACCGCACGGATAGGCGGTGACGAAGCCGTGTGCGAGCGGCTCGGTGACGGTCACGTTCAGGACCGCGGCCGCTGCGTCGGCCGCCACTCCGCCGCGGCCACCGACCTGCAGCTCGCGCGTCGCGTCCGCCTGCACCCGCCCGCTGCCCTCGGCCAGGCGGTCGATGGTCCGGAAGTCAGGGCTGCCGCTGCGCGTCTCGAGCAACCGGGCCGGCACCACGGGGGCGAGGTCGGACGCGGCGGTGAACCACCCGTTCACGTCGACGAGCAGATGGGCGCTGCGCAGGGTGAACAGGCAGACGGTCCCGGCAGCGGACAGCCGCACGACCACGGCATTGGGAACGGTGTCCCCCGCGGTGTAGTTCAGGTTGGACGCCGTCGGCCTGGTCGCGTCGCAGGGGTAGACGGTCACGTACCCGTCACCGGTCGGCTGGGTCGCAGTGACGTTGAGCGCGACGGCCTCCGCGGCCGACCCGACGCCACCCCGGCCCGCGACCTGGAGCGTGAGCACCTGCCCTGCGGGGATGGCGCCCCCGCCCTGGAAGAGGCCATCGACGGTCCGGAAGGTGGGGTTGCCCGTCCGCGTCTCGAGCAGTCGCGCAGGCGGGACCGGCGCGAACCCGGAGCCACCGCCGAACCACCCGTTCACGTCGACGACGAGGTGCGCCGACGTCGGTGCGTCGAGGCAGACCGTCCCTGCATCGGACACCTGGGCGATGACGAGGTTGGGCACGGTGTCGCCGGCATCGAAGTTGAGGTTCGACGCAGTGGGCGCAGCGCCACAGGGATACACCGTCACGTATCCCGTGCCGAGCGGCTCGGTGACCGTCACGTTCAGTGCGACGGCGTCGACCCCACGGGCAGGGATGCCCGCCACCGCCGTCACGGGGATCTCGAGGAACCCGGCATCGCCTCCATAGCGACGGGTCTCCACCACCACGGCACCGGCCGGCTCGTTCGGTCGGGTGTCGACGAGGCGAACGGGCTCGATCGGCACGAAGTCGGGCACGGTCGTCGGAAGGCCGGCCACGGTCCGCAGCGCCGCCGCAGCATCGACGATGCCCGCCCCGCAGATCCCTGTCGTGCAGGTGCTCGTGAACGGGAACGGTGTCGCCGTCGAGCGGATGATCGCGAGCAGTTGCGCAGGTGTGAGCGCCGGGTCGACCGCCAGCATCAACGACAGCACACCGGACACGTGGGGCGCCGCCATGCTGGTGCCGGCTTTGGAGGTGTAGACGTGCGCTCCGGGTGTCGTCGTTCCGGCGTTGCCCGTGGACAGGATCGATCCCGCGGTCCCGCTCTCCCCGCCGGGCGCGGCGATGTCGACGGCCGCGCCGAAGTTGCTGTAGCTCGCCAGGTTGCCGGCCCGGTTGGTGGCGCCGACGGTGATCACGTCGTCGCAGTTGGCCGGCCAGACGTCGGAGACATCGCCGCCCTGGTTCCCGGCCGCCGCCACGACCACGGCGCCCACCGCAGTGACGTCGTCCACGGCGGACTGGAACGTGACCGGGCACGCCCCTGCACCGCCCAGGCTCAAGTTGAGCACCCGAGCCGGTCGCGGGTTGGCCGGCACCCCGGTGACGGGCAGACCGGCCGCCCAGCGCAACCCGTCCGCGATGTCGAGCAGGCTTCCGGTGCAGGTTCCGAGCACGCGCACGGGGATGATCTGGGCCCGCCAGTCGAGCCCCGCGATGCCGACCCCGTTGTCGGTCGCCGCGCCGATGCTGCCAGCGACATGGAGGCCGTGCCACGTGCTGGCGGTCGCTCCGCACCAGTCCCCCGGGTCGCTCGGGTCGGCGTCGCGACCACCGCCGTCGTTCGAGTTCGACCCGCTGACGAAGTCGTAGCCGCCGCTGAACCGCCCCGCCATGTCGGGGTGGGCAAGTGAGCCCGTGTCGAGCACCGCGACGTTCACCGCCGCCGACCCGGTCGTGACGTCCCACGCCGCAGCCGCGTTGATCCCGTAGGTCCCGAGCTGAGGCGGCCGGAGGTTCCACTGGCTCGACACGAAGCTCGGGTCGTCGGGAACCAGCTGCGTGCGCGCCAGCACGTTGGGTTCGGCGTACACGACGTCCGGTTGGCGCTCGAGGCCTGCCACGACGTCGGCCATGTCGGCGCCCGCCAGCGGTTCAGCGAGCGTCACGAGGAAGGTGCCGGGGGCACTCGCCGCGGCCTGCAGCCCCACCACCTCTCCGTCGACACCGGCAGCGGCGCCCTCGACGCGATCGACCACTGCCGACGCAGGCGTGCCGCGCTCGACACGCACGATCACCTCGTCGGTCTCGTCCACGCCGTCCAGCGGCACGAGCAGGTCGTCCACCCGGGCCGCGGGCGGGTGCCCGGTGGGTGATGCAGCACCCACCGGCCCGCCCGCGGTCGCCACCAGGGCGCACAGACATGACACGACCGGGAGCCTCGCCCAGGAGTGGCGGCTCCTGAACGAGACCCGACCGGCCGAAGTCACGGAGATCACAGTCCGGCAGCCGCGAGGCCGTCGCAACGGTTTAGGGCGATTTCCTCGCGAGATCTCCCTGCGCTGCTGCGGGGCGCAGCGGGGATCGCACAAGGGCACAAGGGGCAGCGGCTATGGTGCCGATCGGCGCCAGGTGGACCTGTGGGGGCACCTCGGACGTCACACCACGCATCCACGACAAGGGAGTCATCATGGATCAAGGAATGCAGCGACGGCTCGTCGCTGAGCTCATCGGCACGTTCTGGCTGGTGCTGGGCGGGTGCGGCACGGCCGTGTTCGCCATCATCACCCGTGGCACGGACAGCGCGGACGGCTGGAGCAGCGGCGTCGGTCTCACCGGCGTGTCGCTCGCCTTCGGCCTCACCGTGGTGACCGGCGCCTACGCGCTCGGCCACATCTCGGGCGGCCATTTCAACCCGGCCGTCACGCTCGGACTCGTCGCCGCCAAGCGGTTCAACGCCAAGGACGCCGGCCCGTACATCATCGCCCAGATCCTCGGTGGCATCCTCGCCATCCTCGCGATCTGGGTCGTCGTCAACGGCAACGCAGGCTGGGAGCGCGAGGTCGGCAAGTTCGCGTCGAACGGCTACGGCGAGAGCGGCGCGCGGACGTTCTACAGCCTCGGCGCCGTGATCGTTGCCGAAGTCGTCCTGACCTTCATGTTCCTCATCATCATCCTCGGTGCCACGCACAAGAAGGCCGCCGCCGGCTTCGGCGGCCTGGCCATCGGTCTGGCGCTGACGCTCATCCACCTGATCAGCATCCCGATCAGCAACACCTCGGTGAACCCGGCCCGTTCGATCGCGCCGGCGCTGTTCGAAGGCGGCGACGCCCTCGCCCAGCTCTGGGTGTTCATCGTCGCCCCGATCGTGGGCGCCGTGCTGGCCGGCCTGGTCTACAGCTGGATGGCTCCGGACAAGGACTGACCCCGACACACGGTCATCCGGTCACCGGCCGGGCGGCGGGCTCGTACGAGCCTGTTGCCCGGCCGGTGCCGCG
>DAINND010000035.1:0-1850 GCA_036736065.1 Ilumatobacteraceae bacterium | reverse complement strand
CCCCCCCCCCCTGGCCCCCCGCGCCCGCGGGGGCCCTCTGGCCTTTCCCGCCCGGGGCCCCCGCCCGGTGCCGCGTCACGGGCTCGGCGTGCCGCGCACCGCCGACCGCTTCGGCTCCCCGTCGAGCGCAGTGTCAGCCGTTCGACGCGATGGCGACGTCGTAGGACCAGAGCTCGGCCTGGATCGGCATCGGCGCCGGCGCTCCCTCCCCCGCGGCGGGGGGACGGTGCCCGTGGGCGAACGACGGTGAGCTGCGCCAGGCCTCGAATGCGGCGTCGTCACGCCAGCGGGTGACCACGAGCCACGTCGTGCGGCCGTCGGTGGGGCGGAGCAGTTCGAAGCCCTCGAACCCGTCATGGCCGTCCACAGCGCCCGCACGGGCGCCGAACCGACGCGCCACCTCCTCGCCCATCTCCGCCGGGACATCGAGTGCGTTGATCTTGATCACGGTCATGGCTCCAGCATGCCAGGGGCGCTCCGCTCCGGCACCGCGGCATACTGCGTCCCGACCATGGCCACCGAGATCGAGCGCCGCTTCCTGCCACATCCGCTCCCCGATGCCCTCGAGCTCGGCGCCGGCACGAGCATCCGCCAGGGCTATCTGGCCGGCGAAGGGTCCGTGTCGGTGCGGATGCGCATCGCCGACGGCGTGCCCACGTTGACGATCAAGGCGGGTGACGGCCTGGTGCGCACCGAGGTCGAGGTGGTGCTCGCCCACGACCACGCCGCGGCCCTCTGGCCGCACACCGAGGGTCGCCGCCTCGACAAGGTGCGACACCGGGTGCCACTCGACACCGCAGGTGCGCTCGTCGCCGAGATCGACCGGTACCACGGGTCGCTCGACGGCCTGGTGCTGATCGAGGTCGAGTTCGACGACGAGCAGGCGGCAGCAGCCTTCGCGCCGCCGACGTGGTTCGGCACGGAGATCACCGGGCTGCCCGGCTGGTCCAACGCCGCCCTGGCCCGCCACGGACGCCCCGCCCATCCCTGATGTGAGGGGTGCGGCTGGCCGCCAACCTCACCGCGTCCGGGCGCGGCGACGGAGTCAGAGCGCGGCCTGGATCGCGTGGAGGCCGCCGACGAGCGCTGCCGCCTCGGCCTCGTCGAGCACGGCGTAGGCGGGGCGCACGATCCGGTCGGTGATCACCTCGGCCTCGGCGAGCAGCCGGTGGGTCTCGTCGGTGATCTCCGGCGCGTCGTCGTCGCTCCAGCCGAACATGCGCACGTCACCGGGCCGCTTCGCGAAGTGCGCCGTCTTGGTGTCGAGGCCGACAGCGCGCAGTGCGACCAGATGTGCGCTGCCGCGGAGCTCGCGCAGCACCGCCACGAGCTGCATCGCCCGACCCGCCGGATCGTCGACGAGCGGCTCGGCACGCACACCGGCGTAGAGCGCGAGGCCGTCAGCATCGGCGGCATCGTTCACCTTTCCCGCGGCGGCGACGAAGGCGTCGAGGCCGGCGACATCGGCAAGCTTCTCGCGCCCGTGCGCCGCGCAGCACTCCATGTAGGCCCGACCGGCGGCACGCGGCGCGCACACGGCGCGAGCGGCGTCCCACGTCGCGCCGAGGAACGCCGGGTTGAAGTAGCCGAACGCCGCAGAGACCACGCCTGCTTCGACATCACCGAGCACCCCGCCGCGACCGAGGACGTAGGTCTGGAGCGGATCGAGGCCCAGCTCACCGCCCCGGGCCAGGGTCGCCGGGGCGAAGTAGAACGCCCAACCCGTGTCGCGGATGATCGGGCAGGCAACGGACATGAGCTCGTCGGACGTCATGTCGCCACCCTATTCCTGCCCGCGTCCCGCCTCGCACTGGCATGCTCGGGGCGTGGGCGACAGGCCCGAGCGCTGG
>DAINND010000034.1:4145-14596 GCA_036736065.1 Ilumatobacteraceae bacterium | reverse complement strand
CTCGACCGCTTCGGTGGGTGGTGGCGGCCATGGAACTACGGCGACCACGTGCGCGAGTACTGGGCCGTGCGCGAGGCCGTCTCGGTCGGTGACGTCTCGACACTGGGCAAGATGATCGTCTCTGGGCCCGACGTGGTCGAGGCGCTCGAGCGCCTCTACCCCTGCAATGTCGCCGACATCCGACCAGGTCGCAGCCGCTACGCGCTCCTGCTCAACGAGCGGGGCCACATCATCGACGACGGGATGATCCTGCGCGAGAGCGACCACCGCTTCGTGCTGAGCTTCACCTCCGGTGGGGCGTCGTTCGCCGAGATGTGGGTGCGCGACTGGATCGAGACCTGGGGCCTCGACGTGCACGTGCTCGACCGGACCTTCTCGCTCGGGGCGATCAACGTCACCGGACCGCTCGCCGGCGGGCAGCTGCGTCGGGCCGGCGGGGCCGGGCCGCCGCGGATGCTCCAACACGTCCATGCCGACGTGGCGGGCATCCCGTGCCACATCATGCGACTCTCGTTCACCGGTGAGGCCAGTTTCGAACTGCACCACGAGGTTGCCCACTCGGTCGAGCTGTGGCGTGAGTTGTTGCGCCTCGGAGCGGACATCGGCATCTACCCCCACGGGCTGCAGGCGCTGTTCGGGCTGCGCCTCGAGAAGGGGCACTTCCTCGTCGGCCTCGACTCGGAGATGGACTCCACGCCGCGACGCCTCGGCCTGGACTGGGCCGTGAAGATGGAGAAGCCGTTCTTCATCGGACGTCATGCCCTGGCCCGGACGGCCGACCTCCCCGATGAACGGCGGCTGTTCGGCATGCGCATGGACGGCCCTGCGCCCACCGAGGGCTCACCGATCTTCGCTCGTGAGGGCGGCGAGGTGATCGGCTACGTCGCCACGAGCTTCACCTCTCCCCTGCTCGGGCACGCAGTGATGCTCGGCTGGCAGAAGCGGCTCCCATTCCTCGACGAGGTGTTCATCGACGGTCGACCTGCGAGGGTCGCGCCGACACCGTTCTACGACCCGGAGGGTGCACGTGCCCGCGCCTGATCGCCCTGCCCCGATGGACTTCCGTCCGCTCCGCGGTGTGCGGGTGACGGCCAAGCCGGCCGCGAGCGACGCGGTGGCCTGGCCGCCGGCGGCGATCGTGGTGCGCAGCGCTCCGGACGACGTGCTCGTCATCGACGCGACACCCGACGACGCAGCAGCGGTCATCGGGCTCGACCCCTACGCGATCATCGAGCACGAGACGATGTTCTGCGGCGCCTGGCTCGATGACGCGCAGCTGGTCGCTCTCACGCACAAGTTGGAGTGGGCGCTGCCCGGCGAGCGTCCGGGCCTCGCCCAAGGCATGGCCTGCGGCCTCGCCATCAAGGTTGTGCTGCTCGAGGCCCGCACCCTGTTGATCGTGTCCGGATCTGCGCTCCACGAGGTGCCCGAGCGTCTGGGAGACGTGGCGTGAACGAGTTCGTCGAGACCCTGCTCGAGCTGACCTGGCACGAGCCGAAGTCGTCCTACGACGTGGTGATCGTCGGGGGTGGTGGCCACGGCTTGTCGACGGCCTACCACCTCGCCGCCCGACACGGCATCACCAACGTGCTCGTCGTCGAGGCGAACTACATCGGCAGCGGTAACTCCGGTCGCAACACGACGATCATCCGCTCGAACTACGGCCTGGCCGAATCGATCCAGTTCTACGACCACAGCTTGCGCCTCTACCAGCAGTTGGAGGACGAGACCGGCTGCTGGATCATGCACGCCGGCAAGGGCCTGATCTGGCTGGCGCACAGCGAGGCGACACTCCGATCGCAGCGCGCCCGAGCGTTGCTGAACGCAGCGTTCGACGTGCAGACCGAGTTCCTCACGCCTGCGGAGGTGAAGCGACTCTGCCCCCAGATCGACCTCTCCGGAGGTGGACGGTACCCCGTGCTCGGCGCCACCCATCATGTGCCCGGGGCGACCGCACGGCACGACCGCGTGGTGTGGGCGTACGCCCAGGGTGCGATGCGGCTCGGCGTCCACGTGCTGCAGCAGACGCCGGTGATCGATCTGCTGCGCGACGGTGATCGGGTCGTGGGCGTGCGCACCCCGGCCGGGGACATCGCAGCCGGCGCTGTGGTGAGCGCCGTCGGCGGCAACGTGTCGGAGCTGGTGAAGCACGCCGGCCTCCGGCTCCCGATCCGCACGCATCCCCTGCAGGCCTTCGTGACGAACGCCTACGAGCGGACCTTCCCGAACATCATCTCCGACACGGAGATGAACTCCTACATCTCCCAGACCGCGCGTGGGCAGATGTTGATCGGCCACGAGTACGACCAGCAGGCCAGCTACTCGATGCAGTCCTCGTTCCAGTTCCTCCAGCAGTGCTCGCGCAAGATGGCCTACGTGCTGCCCTTCACCCGCGACCTCCGCATCCTGCGCTCGTGGACGGGCCGCTGCGACATCTCGACAGACTTCTCCCCGATCATCGGGCACACCGGCGTGGACGGACTGTTCATCACGACCGGCTGGGGCACGTGGGGCTTCAAGGCGATCCCCGCTGGTGGCGAGCAACTCGCGCAGCTCATCGCGACCGGCGAGGTGCCGTCGCTGATCCGTCCGTTCTCGCTCGATCGTTTCGCCCGCGACCACTCCATGGCCGACCTGGGCTCGGCCGGGACCAAGTAGGAGGCGCCGTGCTCACCATCCCGTGCCCGATCTGTGGACCGCGGCCGGTCGAGGAGTTCCGCTTCGGCGGCGAGGACCCGGAGCCGCCGGCGTGGGTGACCGACCCCGACGAGCGCGACGTGCATCGCATCTGGTTCTACAGCAACCCCGCAGGTGTCGAGACCGAGCGCTGGTTCCACTCCGGCGGTTGCCATCGCTGGTGCACCATCCGACGCGACACCACCACGGACCGGGTGGTCGGCTGACCCGACCGAGGGTGGCTCAGCCGAGCCAGTCTTCCCACGGCAGGCTGTCCAGACGGACGTGGCCGTCGTCGGTGATGAGCACCTGCGTCTCGAGCTTGACCGACTCCCCCTCACCGTCGAGTGCGGTCAGGCTCTCGACGCAGACCACCATCCCGGCCTCGAGCTCACCCTCCGGTGGGTCGAACTGACCGGTTGCCCAGAAGGGATGGGTCGGGATGCTCGGCCACTCGTCGGCCATGCCCACCCCGTGGAAGGCCAAGCCGTAGTTGCGAGGGACGAAGCGCTCCGGGATTCGCCAGCTGGCGGCGTTGAAGTCGGCATACGACAGCCCCGGTCGCAAGATCGCCGTGTTGTGCTCGATCTGGTCGACCGCATGTCGGTAGAGATCACGCTGGGCCGGGGTGGGCGCGGTGTGGCCGCCGGTCCAACTACGGGACAGGTCGGCGCAGTAGCCGTAGGGGCCGATCATGTCGCAGTCGACTGCAAGCATCTCGCCCAACTGGGTCCGTCGGGCGCTGGCCTGCTGGTACCACGGGTTGGTGCGCAGACCCGAGGAGAGCAGTCGGGTCTCGATGTACTCGCCGCCGTAGCGGATGTTCTCGTGGTGGAGCTCGGCCCAGATCTCGATCTCGCTACGCCCCGGCTCCGAGCGACGACGCATCCGTTCGATCGCCGACTCGCAGACACGCACGGACCAGAGCATGAGCTCGATCTCCTCGGGCGACTTCACGGCACGGGCGTGCTCGGTGATCTGCTGGCCTTCGACGACATCGACCCCCAAGCGCTGGAGGGCGATGAGCGCCGGCGGCTCGCACTTGTCGACTGCGAGGCGAAGTCGACCGTCGCCGTGCTCTTTCAGGAGACCTGCGATCTCAGCTGCCCAGAGCGCCGCTCGCTCGTGGACCTCTCCCCCGTACAGGTAGATGAAGTTGGTCGCGACCCGAGCCTCGTCGACGAGCGGCGACTCCTTGGCCACGATCTCGGCCCCTTTGTACGCGAAGTCGAATGTCGGGCCCTCGGCGAAGATGAGCGCGTAGTGCGAGGAGTTGTGGAACATCCAGATCGGCATGTTCGACACGTCGAGCGCGTATGCGATGTTGACAGGGTCGTAGAGCAACATCGCGGGGCAGTCGTGTCGCACCATCTCGGCTCGTAGGCGTGCCAACCGGTAGCGCCGCGCTGCGTCGTGAGTCGCCGGGCACACCGGACTGGGAACCGGGTGGTCTGCATCGAGCAGACCGAGATAGTCGACGGACCAGGACGGCAGCCAACGGTTCATGCAACGGACGTTACAGGAATGACAGGTCTCGCTCCGAGCTGTTCCGCATCGTGGATGGATTCCAGCATCCGGAACCGTGCGCTAGTGTCGGTACGAACGTTCCGTCTTCAGGGGGTCCCCCAATGCCGTTCCCGTCCGACCTCGAGATCGCCCGCGCCGCGACGCTGTCGCCGCTGACCGACATCGCCGCCCAGATGGGCATCGGCCCGCATCTGCTCGAGGCGCACGGCGACGAGCTCGCCAAGATCCGCCTCGAGGCCATCGACGAGCTCGCCGACCGTCCGAAGGCCAAGTACGTGGTCGTCACGGCGATCACCCCGACTCCCCTCGGCGAGGGCAAGACCACCACGACGGTCGGCCTGGGCCAAGCGATGAAGCACATCGGCAAGCGCGCGGTCATCAGCCTGCGCCAACCGAGCATGGGCCCGACGTTCGGCATCAAGGGCGGAGCTGCCGGCGGCGGCTACAGCCAGGTGATCCCGATGGAGCTGCTCAACTTGCACCTCACGGGCGACTTCCATGCCGTGACCGCCGCCCACAACCTGCTCTCGGCAATGGTCGACAACCACCTCCACCAGGGCAACGAGCTCGACCTCGACCTCCACAACATCACGTGGCGCCGGGTGCTCGACGTCAACGACCGCGCCCTGCGGAACATCATCGTCGGCCTCGGCTCGAAGATGGACGGTGTCCCGCGCCAGACCGGGTTCGACATCACCGCCGCCAGCGAAGTGATGGCGATCCTCGCCCTCAGCACGTCGCTCGAGGACATGCGCGCCCGCCTCGGCCGGATCGTGGTGGGCTACAACTCCGCAGGTGAGCCGGTGACCGCCGAGCAGCTGAAGGGCGCCGGTTCGATGGCGGTCATCATGCGCGAGGCGCTCAAGCCCAACCTCTTGCAGCCGCTCGAGCACACCCCGGTGATCGTCCATGCCGGACCGTTCGGAAACATCGCCCACGGCAACTCGTCGATCGTCGGCGACCTGATCGGCATCCGCGGTGGCGACTACCTCATCACCGAGGCAGGGTTCGGCGCCGACATGGGCGCCGAGCGGTTCTTCAACATCAAGTGCCGCAACTCGGGAATGGTGCCCGACGCAGCCGTGCTCGTCGCCACGGTCCGGGCGCTCAAGGCCCACAGCGGCAAGTTCAAGATCACCCCCGGCAAACCCCTCCCGGCGGACCTGCTCGCCGAGAACCCCGACGACGTGCGCGCCGGTGCGGCCAACCTGATCAAGCAGATCGAGAACGTCAAGGTCCATGGTGTGTCTCCGGTCGTCGCGATCAACGCGTTCCCTGGTGACTTCACGAGTGAGCACCTGGCCATCAAGGAGATCGCCGAGAGCGTCGGCGCACGAGTCGCCGTGTGCACCCACTTCAGCGACGGTGGTCGGGGTGCGACCGAGTTGGCCCAGGCCGTGGTCGAGGCATGCGACGAGCCCTCCACCTTCGAGTTCTGCTACGACGACGCCGACAGCTTGAAGACGAAGATCGAGAAGGTGGCGACCAAGATCTACGGCGCCGCCAAGGTCACCTACACCTCGGCAGCCAACACCCAGCTCGACCGGTACGAGAAGAACGGCTTCGGCTCGCTCCCCGTGTGCATCGCCAAGACCCATCTCTCGATCAGCTCGGACGCATCCTTGAAGGGCGCTCCCACCGGGCACACGGTCAACGTGCGCGAGGTGCGCGCCTCGGTGGGCGCAGGCTTCGTGTACCCGATCTGCGGCGACATGACCACCATGCCCGGCCTCGGCTCAGCACCCGCTGCGTCGATCATCGACTTCGATGACGATGGGCAGATCGTGGGGCTGTCGTGAGTGCGATCGTCATCGACGGCAATGCCGTCCGTGACCAGATCCTCGCAGAGATCCGCGCCACGATCGAGGCTGCTGGCAACCCCCCGGTGTGCCTGGCGACGGTGCTCGTCGGTGACGACAAGCCGAGCCAGTCCTACATCCGCTCCAAGCAGCGCAAGGCCGGCGAGGCGGGCATCCTCTCTCGACACACGGACCTGCCGGCGACGGCGAGCCAGGCCCAGGTCAACGACACCATCGCCGCGCTCGCCGCTGATCCGAGCGTGCACGGGATCCTGTGCCAGTTCCCCCTGCCCGATGGCCTCGACATGGAGCAGGTGCTCGAGCAGATCCCGTTCGACAAGGACGTCGACGGCCTCACCGAGCGCTCCATGGGGCGCCTGTTGCGTGGCCAGGCCGGCCATGTCGGATGCACGCCCCTCGGTGTGATGCGCCTCCTCGAGCGCTACCACGTCCCCACCGCCGGCCGCCGCGCCGTGGTGATCGGACGCTCGACCCTGACGGGGTTGCCGCAGGTGCTCCTGCTCGGACGCAAGGGCTGCGATGCGACGGTCACCCTGGCCCACTCGCGCACCCCTGCCGAGGACCTGATCGACCTGTGCAGCAAGGCGGACATCCTCGTCGCCTGCGCAGGGCAGGCGCGGATGATCACCGCTGCGCACGTCAAGCCTGGTGCTGCGGTGATCGATGTCGGCATCAGCCGCACCGAGGACGGGCTCGTCGGCGACGTCGACTTCGAGGCCGTCAAGGAGGTCGCCGGTTGGATCACGCCGATGCCGGGCGGCACCGGGCCGATGACGATCGCCTGCCTGATGGAGAACACACTCGCCGCAGCACGCATGCAGGGAGCGTTCCCGGCCTGAACGCACCGTTCCACACTGCGGGCTGCGTCCCGTAGCATGGGACGACCATGAGCACCGTGCAGTCGATCGACCGAGCGTTCGCCGTGCTGCGCTCCCTCACTGCGGGGCCAGCCGGGGTCACCCAGCTCGCCGAACAGGTCGACCTGCCCAAGAGCACGGTCTCCAGGCTGCTCGCGACCCTCGAAGAGCTCGGCATCGTCGAACAGATCGCCGCCGGTGGCAACTACCGCATCGGCAGTGGGCTGATCGAGATCGCGTCTGCCGTGATGCCCGGCCGTTCACTGGTTGCTGCCGCCCGTCCGCACCTCGTCGAGCTCGCTCGCCAGACCGGCGAGGCAGCCGGCCTCGCGGTGCCGGAGGGGCGGATGGCGCACTACGTCGATCAGGCCGACTCGGACAACCAGGTGCAGGTGCGCGACTGGACCGGGGAGCGGATCGTGATGCACGCAGTGCCTTCTGGTCTGGTGTTCCTCGCGTGGGCGGAGCCGGCCTTCGTCGATGCCTACCTGAAGGGGCCGCTGCAGGCCTTCACCAGCCGGACGATCACCGACCCTGCGTCGTTGCGGCGCCGTCTGGCCGAGATCCGCGAGATCGGCTACGCGTGGAACTACGAGGAGTTCGCGGACGGCGCCAACTCCGTCGCTGCCCCGATCCGCAACGAGCGCGGCGACGTCATCGCAGCCATCCACTCGCACGGCCCGGCGCACCGCTTTCCCGGCACGCGCTCGCCCGAGGAGATCGGCAACCTCGTCGTGGCAGCAGCGCGTCGGCTGCGCGCCGCAGTGGGGCACACGTGAGCTGCGTCGATCGACCCGGTCCCTACCCCCTCGGTGAGGTTCTCCATGGCTGTTGACATGTACGACTACGTGATCGTTGGCGGCGGCTCGGCCGGATCGGCGCTCGCCAACCGACTGAGCACGGATCCCGGCACTCGCGTGCTCGTGCTCGAGGCCGGTCGACCGGACTATCGCTGGGACGTGTTCATCCACATGCCGGCAGCGCTGATGTTCCCCATCGGGAGCCGCTTCTACGACTGGAAGTACGAGAGCGAGCCCGAGCCGCACATGAACGGCCGGAGGATCTACCACGCACGGGGCAAGGTGCTCGGAGGCTCGAGCAGCATCAACGGGATGATCTTCCAGCGGGGCAACCCGCTCGACTACGAACGCTGGGCCGCCGACCCGGGCATGGAGACGTGGGACTACGCGCACTGCCTCCCCTACTTCAAGAAGATGGAGAGCTGCCTGGCTGGCGCCGATGACTTCCGCGGCGGATCGGGGCCGCTCGTGCTCGAGCGCGGCCCGTCCGACAACCCGCTGATCGAGGCGTTCCTCCAGGCGACCGAACAAGCCGGCTGGGAGCGGACGACGGACGTCAACGGCTACCGTCAGGAGGGGTTCTCCCGCTTCGACCGCAACGTGCATCGCGGTCGTCGTCTGAGCGCGGCCCGCGCCTACCTGCATCCGGTGATGTCGCGAGGCAACCTCACCGTGACGACGCGAGCCCTCGTGCACCGTGTCCTGTTCGACGGAACCCGTGCGACCGGCGTGGAGTACAGCGTGCGCGGCAAGGTCCGCACCGCACGTGCCGGTGAGATCGTGCTCTGTGGCGGCGCCTTCAACAGCCCGCAGTTGCTGCAGCTGAGCGGCGTGGGTGATGCCGCGCATCTTCAGCGGCTCGGGATTCCCGTCGTGCACCACCTGCCGGCCGTCGGCCAGCACCTACAGGACCACCTCGAGGTCTACGTGCAGCACGCCTGCTCGCAGCCGGTCTCCCTCCAACCCAACCTGAAGCTGTGGCGCCGCCCATTCATCGGCGCCAACTGGCTGTTCCGTCGCACGGGGCCGGGTGCGAGCAACCACTTCGAGTCCGGCGGGTTCGCACGCAGCAACGACGAGGTCGCCTACCCGAACCTGATGTTCCACTTCCTGCCGATCGCCGTGCGGTACGACGGTTCGGCTCCGGCCGGCGGCCACGGCTATCAGGTGCACATCGGGCCGATGTACTCGAACTCGCGCGGCTCGGTGATGATCCGCAGCAGGGATCCGCGCGACAAGCCTGCGCTGCAGTTCAACTACCTCTCGACGTCGGAGGATCGGCGCGAGTGGGTCGAGGCGATCCGCACGGCGCGGCGCATCCTCGCTCAGCCCGCGCTCGCCCCCTTCGACGGCGGAGAGATCTCCCCCGGCCCGCAGGTCGAGACCGACGAGCAGATCCTCGACTGGGTGCGCAGGGACGGCGAGACGGCGTTGCACCCGTCGTGCACCTGCCGGATGGGCCGCGAGGACGATGACGGCGTGGTCGACCCCCTCACCATGAAGGTGCACGGTGTGGACGGCGTGCGCGTGGTGGACGCCTCGGCGATGCGCTACGTGACCAACGGGAACATCTACGCACCGGTGATGATGATGGCCGAGAAGGCCGCGGACCTCATCTGCGGCAACACCCCGCTCGCTCCGGAACCGGTCGAGTTCTACCGCGCCCCCCACACCTGACGCGACGAGGGGGCGGCCGAAGCCACCCCCTCGTTCGGTCTCGCTCAGCGCTGGACGTGGTCAGCCCATCCAGCCCTTCACCACGTCCGGGTTCGCCTCCACCCATGTGGTCGCTGCCTCGAGCGGGGTCATCCCGTCGCTGTCGACCATCGCGGCGATCTCGTTCTGCTGCGCCGTGGTCAGCTGGAACCGCTTCAGGAAGTCGAACGCCATCTTGTTCTTGTCCTCGAGCTTGGCCGATCCAGCCTTGTAGAGCTTGTCCACCGGGTAGTCGCACGCATACCCGCCGTCGCCTGCAGCCGCCGATGCTGTGCACGCCTCGGTGACCTCGGGGAGCTTCACCTCGGTGAGCGCGACCTTGCTCTGCAGCCAGTGCGGCTGCCAGAACTGCAGCAGCAGCGGGGTCTTTTCGTCGACGGCCTTCTGGATCGCTGTCACGAGCGCGCTTTCCGATCCGGCGACCACGTACTTGAGCGGCAACTCGAGGTTGGCGATGATCTGCTCGTCGAAGGTGACGTAGCTCGGATCGCCCATCAGGAACTGCCCGAGATCGGCGCCGGACTCGTCGGTGGAGAACAGCTTGGCCAACTCGGGGTCCTTGAACCCTTCCCAGGTGGCCAGCGAGGGGTTCGCGTCGACGACGAATGTCGGGACGTACCAGCCGATCTTGGCCTCGGGGCCGAGCGGGCCGAGGTCGACGACGGTGCCCTTGCCGGTGATGTAGGTCTCGTAGTCGGCGGCATGGCCCGATGGCCAGACCTCGAGCACGGCGTCGATGCTGCCGTCGTCGAGGCCGACCCCGGTGGAGTTCTCGTCGATGTCGAGGATCTCCACCGGTGTGCCGGCGGCCTCGAGCGCCACCTTTGCCACGTAGGCGTTCACGGCCGAGCCGGTCCACGGGTTGGCTGCGAGCACGATGCCGGCACCGGCATCTCCACCGCCGCCTCCGGAGTCCGCTGTGGTCTCCGGCGCAGCCGTGGTGGTGGCTGCCCCGTCGTCGCCACCGCAGGCGGCGAGCAGCGCGGCGATGGCGAGCCCACCGGCCAGCAGCCGGGTCCTTCGAGGTGCTGTCTTCATTCGGTTCCCCCTGTGTG
>DAINND010000034.1:0-4045 GCA_036736065.1 Ilumatobacteraceae bacterium | reverse complement strand
CCGGCCAGCAGCCGGGTCCTTCGAGGTGCTGTCTTCATTCGGTTCCCCCTGTGTGTGTTGAGCGACTCACGGCGCCGAGCGTTGCCGGCGAGGTGTTCCCCATGCCTGGGTGATGCGGTCGAGCACCACGGCAAGCAGAACGATAGCCACACCGCCCGCGGCGCCGGAGCCGATCTTGAGGATCGGCTTGGCGAACGCCTCGTACGACAGCAAGCCGAGCGCGCCCGCGCCGATGAGTGCAGCGATGATGACGGTGGCGAGGACCATCAGGATGCTCTGGTTGATGCCGAGCATGATCGATCGGAACGCGAGCGGCAGCTGGACCTTGAACAGCTCTTGGCGCCTGGTGGCTCCGAACGACAGCGCTGCTTCGCGCGGAGCCGTCGGCACCTCGCGCAGGCCGAGGCTCGTGAGGCGTATGCACGGCGGCACCGCGTAGATCACCGACGCCACCACTCCTGCTCCTCGGCCCGGGTCGAAGAGGAAGAGCACGGGGATGAGGTAGACGAACTGCGGCATCACCTGCGCCGCGTCGAGGAGTGGCCGAAGCGCGGCGTCGACGCGCGGCGAGCGGCCCGCCCAGATGCCGAGCGGGAGGGCGATGGCCACGCTGATGAGGATCGCGAGCAGCACCTGGCTCAGGGTGTTCATCGCGAGGTCCCACAGTGACGTGCGTCCTCCCTCGCCACCGGGGACGTCTCCGAGTGCGCCGATCGCCAGCAGGCAGACCGCGCAGCCGAGCGCGAGGCGCCATCCACGGCTGGCATAGGCGATCGCGGCGACACCGGCGACGACGGCCAGCCACGGGGTGGCGGTCAGGAAGCTGCGCATCGGCTCCAGCAGATCGGTGACCAGGACCCGGTTGATCGCCTCGGTCACCTCGACGAACGTCCCCTGCACCCAGTCGACGACTCGGTTGACGCCGGATGCGAGATCGATGGTGAGCGCCTCCGGGAAGCTGCGTTGGCTGAACAGTCGGCCACCGGCGATCGCGGCGAGGACGCCACCCGAGGCGATGAGCGTCGCCCGGCGGGTCACTGCAGTCGACGCGGACCGCTCCCCCGTCGACATCCGGTCGAAGGCGATCGCCAACAAGACGATGGCCAGGCCAGGCACGAAGGCAGCACCCACATCGTTCTTCTGGAGGCCCTTGAGGACGAGGCCGCCGAGGTCGTCCACACCGAGCACCGAGGCGATGACGCCGCTCCCGAAGGCCATCATGATCACCTGGTTGAGCCCGAGCAGGATCGCTCGGCGCGCGAGTGGCACCTGGACCTTGACCAGTTGCTGCCAGGTGGTGCACCCGAATGACAGGGCCACCTCGTTGCTCACCACCGAGACGCTGCGCAGGCCGTGGCTCGTCAATCGAACCGCGGGTGGGACGGCGTAGATGACGGTGGCGACCACGGCTGGTGGGTACCGGATGCCGAACAGGACGACGAGTGGGATGAGGTAGACGAAGGCGGGCATCACCTGCGCCGTGTCGAGCAGCGGGCGCAGCGCTCGCTCCACCCGTGTCGAGCGAGCGCTCCAGATCCCGAGCGGGATGCCGATCGCGAGGGCGATGGTGACGGCGACGAGCATCACGGCGAGGGTCACGACGGCTGGCTCCCACACACCGAGCACGCCGACACCGACGAGTGCGGCCGAGGTGGCCGACGAGGCTCGCCAGCCCCCGGTGCGCCAGGCGACGGCTGCTGCGATGGCCAGGACACCGGGCCAGCGCAACCAGGTGAGCAGCTCCACGGCGCGCCGCACGAGCCAGTCGATGGTCGAGCCGATCGGCTCGAAGAGATAGGCGAAGATCCAGTGGTCGCTGTTCTCGACGGTCCAGAGGTAGCGGTCACGGACCCACTTCTGGAACCCGATGTCGAGCCACTCGGGCACATCGGGAGACACGGCGAAGGCGACTGCGAACAGGGCGCCGAACACCCCGACCGGCACCACCCACCGCCGCGCGCCGCTCGCTGCGCCCAGCGTCGGTGGTGGGGACAGCGTTGCTGCGGTCACCTCACAGGTCCTCGCCAGCGATCACCGCGAGCACTGCGGTGCGGGTCACCTGTCCGCCCGGGTTGCCGTCGGCATCGAGCACTCGTAGCGGGCGGTCGTCGTGGGCGACGGCAGACACCACGTCGCGCACCTTCGCTGCCGCCTCGACGTCTCCACCGAAGGGCCCGGCACCGATCGGCTCGGCGACCGCGCCCACAGGGACGACGTGCGATCGGGGCACGTCGCGGACGAAGTTGCGCACGTAGTCGTCCGCCGGCTCGAGCACCACCTCGGCCGGAGTGCCCACCTGCACGAAGCGACCGTCGCGCATGATGGCGATCCGGTCTCCGATGCGCAGCGCCTCGGAGAGGTCGTGCGTGATGAACACCATGGTGGTCTGCACCTCGCGGCGCAGGCGGATCACCTCGTCCTGCATCTCTCGACGGATCAGTGGGTCGAGGGCCGAGAAGGGCTCGTCGAACAGCAAGACCTCCGGTCCGGTCGCGAGGGCGCGGGCGAGCCCGACTCGCTGCTGCTGGCCGCCGCTCAGCTGGTGTGGTCGGTAGTCGCCCATCCCTCCGAGGCCGACGAGCTCGAGCTGGGTGAGCGCCCTCGCCCGTCGCTCGGCCTTGTCGTCGCCGCGGACCTCGAGACCGAAGGCGACGTTGTCGACCAGCGTGCGGTGCGGCAACAGGCCGAAGTGCTGGAAGACCATGCTCACCTTGTGGCGGCGGATCTCGAGGAGCTCGTCATCGCTCGCAACGGTCACATCGATGCCGGCGATCGTGACGGTGCCGGCAGTGGGCTCGATGAGGCGGGTCAGGCATCGCACGAGCGTGCTCTTGCCGCTGCCGGACAGACCCATCACCACGAACACCTCGCCCGGCGCCACGTCGAGATCGATGTCGCGCATCGCGACGACGTTCCCGGTGCGCGCCTCGAGCTCGGTGCGGGGCAGGTCGGCCTCGGCGGAGCCGACGATGCGCTCGGGACGCGGCCCGTAGACCTTCCAGAGGTTGCGCACCGAGATCATGGGATCGCTCACCGGTGCTCCTCCTCCCCCAGCCCACCTGTCATCAGGGCCCCGCCTGCCCGACGCGCCGAGCATAGACGGCGCCCTCGGTGCTCTCGGTGCTCTCGGTCGACGCGTCGATCAGGTGGGCTGCGTCGATCAGACCGGCGAACTCGGGGCCCGGCTGGCCGTCGGTGACCACGATGTCCCCTGGGCGCAGCCCCTGCAGGGAGACCAGCGCCCGTCGACCCCACTTGGAGCGGTCCACGGCCATCACGCTGGTGTCGGCGACGGCTGCCATCGCCGCCGACATCTCGGCTTCCGCACGGTCGTGCACCATGAACCCTCGCCGCGGATCGACGGCCGAGGCGGACAGCACGGCCCAACGGACGCGCATGGACGAGACCACCTCGAAGGCCCGTCGGTCGAACGCCGCCCCGTCGTGGCTGCGCAGCTCGGTGCCGGCCATGTAGACCCGGTTGCCCGGGATCGTCGCAAGGCTCGTGGCGATGAACGCGGAGTTGGTGACGACCGTCAGCTCGCGGTGCTGTCGCAAGGCCTGGGCGATGTACCCGGTGGTCGAACCGGTGTCGAGGGCGACGGCATCCCCGTCCCCGACGAGCTTGGCCACCTCGGCGGCGATCGCCACCTTCGCCTCCCGGGCGACGTGCATCCGGGCGAGGAAGGGCTGCTCACCGGGTCGCTCGGTGGCGACCACGGCGCCGTGCACCTTGGCGACCTGACCACGCGCGACCATCGGCCGCACGACGCGGCGGACGGTCTGCTCCGACACGCCGAGGAGCGCGGCACGGTCGCGCACACCGATCGAGCCGCGCAGGGACACGACGCTCAAGACGTCGTGCTCGAGCCGGTGCTCGACGGTCCCCACCTGGCCATCATGGCGTGAACGACCAGAAAACGCCAGGGTTGTCCGATCGTGTTGGTGCAAGTGTCGACGGTCGGCGACATGAGCGAGCTGCCCACCTCGGCCCGGGCCGTCGTGAGCAGCGGCGGCATCGTCGGGTGCTCGACCGCCTACCACCT
>DAINND010000033.1:0-14661 GCA_036736065.1 Ilumatobacteraceae bacterium | reverse complement strand
ACGTCGGCGACATGGACCGCATGTTCGACGCCTACAGCCTGCTGCTCACGAAGGTGACCGACCACGTCCGTGCGACGGTGCCGCAGGGGCCCGACGACTCCGACTTCGTCTACCGCCAGGCGACGCGTGCGAAGGCGCTCGATGCGGTGCGTGGGGTGCTGCCCGCATCGTCGCTGTCGAACGTGGGCATCTATGGCTCCGGCCAGGCGTTCGAGCAGCTGCTCCTGCGCATGCGGGCCCACCCGCTGCCCGAGGCGCGCCAGTACGCGGACCTGATGCTCGTCGAGTTGCGCAAGGTCGTCCCGAGCTTCCTGCGACGCGTGGACCTGCCCGATCGCGGCGGACGCTGGGTCGAGTACCTGCAGACCACCCATCACCGCACGGCCGAACTGGTCGAGTCGTTGTTCGGCGAGGCTCCGGTGGACCAGGCCGAGACGGTCGAGCTCGTCGACTTCGATCCCGACGCCGAGGACAAGCTGCTCGCCGCCGTGTGCTACCCGCACACGAACCTTCCCGAGCACCAGGTGCTCGAGCGGGTCCGCAGGCTCGGTCGGACGGAGCGGATCGCGCTGCTGCGGGCGTACGTCGGGGAACGGGAGAACCGCAGGCACAAGCCCGGCAGAGCGTTCGAGCGCGTCGACTACCGCTTCGACGTGCTGAGCGACTACGGGGCGTTCCGCGACCTCCAGCGGCACCGCATGCTGACGATCGAGTGGCAGCGTCTGACCCCCAACCACGGGTACGTCCGTCCGGAGCTGGTCGACGAGGCGGGCATGGCCGACGTCTTCGACGATGCCATGGCTCGCTCGGCAGCGCTCTACGACGCGCTGAAGGACGACTTCCCGGAACAGGCGAGCTACGCGGTGTCGATGGCGTATCGCGTGCGCTACTCGATGCAGTTCAACGCACGCGAGGCGATCCATCTGCTCGAGCTCCGCTCGTCTCCACAGGGCCACCCGTCGTATCGCAGGGTCGCGCTCGAGATGCACCGGCTCATCGCCGAGCGAGCGGGTCACCATGCCATCGCCGAGACGATGACGCACATCACGACCGCTGCGCCTGAGCTCGAGCGGCTCGAAGCCGAGCGTCGCGCAGAGTCCCGCCGCGGCGGCTGACCTGGGCCGATCTGTACCGAACACTGGTCTGTGACTCTTGTCACGCTGAGTCGGGGGTTCCTCGACCGTCCCGGCTCGTATCATCCGCGGCCCATCCACCCCCTCACTCGGAAAGGAGTCGACGGTGAACGACGACGAGATGGACGAGATGATGGAGCCCGATGACATCGAGGACCTCGACGCAGAGGTCCTCGAGGAGGAGCCGGACGCCGACGAGCTCGACGCGGACGAGCTCGATGAGGACGCCCTCGAGGAGGACGACGAGTTCGCCGTGCTCGAGGCGGACTTCGATGAGCTCGACGAGACCGTCGAGGACGAGGAGGAGGACCTGGCGACTGCCGGGCCCGTGCGTCGCTCGGTCAGCGCCGAGGACGAGGACGAAGACGACGAGCTGTTGACGCCCGACGACGTCGAGGCCGACCTCGACACGTTCCTCAAGGATCGGCTGGTCGCCTCGGACGATGAAGGCAACGAGGACGATGAGGAGCCCGAGGACCGCGCCGAGCAGTCCGACCGTCTGCAGCCCAAGCGAGCCGACGAGACGCTGTGCCCGTCGTGCTTCTTGCTCGTGCGCCAGAGCGCGCCCAACTGCCCGGTCGGCGACGACGACTGCCCGCTGTTCGGCTGAGGGCCTGAGCGGGATGAGCGGCGACAGGGCACCGGTCGATCGGTTGCTCGACCTTGCGTTGTTCGCGCCGATCGGGATGCTCACCGCGCTCCGCGACGAGTTGCCGAGGTTCTCCCAGCAGGGCCGTCAGGTGGTGCAGAACCGCGTCGTGCTTGCTCGCTTCATCGGGCAGATGGCGGTGCAGCAGGGCCAGCGCGAGGTCGCCAAACGCCTCGAGGCCCGTCGGACGACCGGCCCGGTCGAGGCTCGAGCGACCGAGCAGCCCGTTCCGGAGCCGGCGACCGCGGCGTCCGGGGTCGGCGATGTTCCGTCCGCGACCGACCTGCCGATCGCCGGCTACGAGAGCCTGCCGGCGCTCAACGTCGTCCAGCGGCTGGCCACGCTGCGCCCTGACGAGGTCGAGGCGGTGCGGCGCTTCGAGGAGGCGCATCGCGCCCGACGGACGATCCTCGCCAAGATCGACCAGTTGCAGGGGTCCTGAGACGTGGCGTTCACCGTGCGCCGCGCCGCAGGCATCGATGCCCCGGAGCTCGCGCTGCTCGAGCAGCAGGCGCGAGAGAGCATCGTCGATGTGCGTGGCGGCGCCGCCCTGTTGGCCGAGCAGCCGGCGATCGGCGATGCGTCGGCGTGGGCAGCGGCGATCGCTGATGTCGGTCGAGCGGTCTGGGTGGCGACGGTCGACGACGTGCCCGTGGGTCTGCTCGAGCTGATCCTCCCCGAGGCCGCTGGTGGCGTCGGGGTGGTCCGTCAGGTGTTCGTGCGCGCCGAGGCCCGTGAGCTCGGCTTCGGCGACGAACTGCTCGCGCAGGCGATCGAGGCCACCGTGGCTGCAGGTGGAGTGGTGATCGAGTCGCATGCGCTGCCCGGTGACCGGGACACGAAGAACCTCTTCGAACGAGCCGGTGTCACGGCCCGCAAGTTGATCGTCACGAAGCGCCTCGTCGACTGAGCCGACACGGCTCGGGTCAGCGACCCTGCCAGTTCGGCGGGCGCTTCTCGATGAAGGCGGTCAGACCCTCCTTGGTGTCCTCGGAGGACATGATCACCGCGAACTCGGCGTTGGTCATGTGCTTCAGGGTCTCGTCGTCGGCGTAGGCCGCGGCGAGCACCACCTTGCGGCTCGCCCAGACAGCGAGTGGTGCGGCCTGGCAGATCTGGGCGGCGAGGGCGAGCGCGGCATCGACGGCTTCGCCCGGTCCGACCAGTCGGTTGACCAGGCCGAGGTCGTAGGCCCGCTGTGCCGAGAGGGGCTCACCCGTGAGGATGACCTCCATCGCCACCGACGGCCCGTTGGCTCGGGGCAGACGGAACTGGCCGCCGGCCCCGGCTATCAGGTTGCGCTTGACCTCGGCCAGCCCGAACGCGGAGCGGGTGGTGGCCACGACGAGGTCGGCAGCGAGGACGATCTCGCACCCGCCAGCGGTCGCGAGGCCGTCGACGGCGACGATGACCGGCTTGCGCCGCTCGCGGTAGACGAAGCCGGCGAATCCGCCGCGCCTGGTGTTGAGGGCGGCGGCATTGCCCGAGTTGATCGCCTTGAGGTCGGCTCCGGCGCAGAACACCGGCTTGTCCTGGCCTTCGGTGTTGGCACGGAGGATGCCGACCCACACGTCCGGGTCCGCCTCGAAGCGATCGATCGCCGCTTCGAGGCCGTTGGCGACGTCGCCGTTGACGGCGTTGCGGGCCTCGGGCCGGTTGAGGGTGATGATGGCCACACGGCCCTGCACGTCGTACTGCACGATCTCGGACATGGCCGGGATGGTAGGTGCAGCGCTCGACGCCGCACGAACCGTCACTCGTCGTCGGAGGAGGCGACCTCGGTCTCGTCGCCGGGTGCGTCGCCCGACGACTCGACATCGACGCTCGTCGGAGCGCCGGTGTCGTTGTCGTTGTCGGTGGTCGCAGCGACATCGGAGTGGGACGCAACGTCTTCGGCCGGCTGGGCGGTCTCCGGCTGGGCGGTCTCCGTCGGTGCCGCGTCGGAGGCGGGGGTGTCCGGCCGGGGCCGTGCGGGAGCGCCGGAGTGCGTGCGGGCGGGTGCCGGCTTCTTGGCAGCGCCTCCCTGGCCGGGGCGTGCGGGACGCAACGGCTTGGGCGCAGCGGCGCCTTCGGCGACCTCGATGCCGAACATCGTCGCGACCTGAGGCAGCAGCGGTGCGAGGCGACGCACGGTGGAGAGCAACTCCTCGCCCGGAGCTGCCGGCGCACCGACGGCTGCGACCTGGGTGCGCACGGGAGAGAACGCTGCAGCTTCGAGCACGGCGATCCATCGCTCGGCGGGCGCGTCGGACGTGAGCGAGGCGCCGGTGGCGTCTGCCAGGCGCTTGGCGAGTTCGGCGGGGAACGGTGTGCCCGCCTTCGGGGGCTGTGAGGAGAGCTTGAGGGCGCGGACCACCCGACCGACACCGACGGCTGCGTCGATGTCCTCGAGCCAGAGGCGCATCTCCTTGTCCTGCTTCGTGGCGAGCGCCTGCTTCAACTCGGCGGCGAGGGCCCGGGTCGACTCGTCGCGAGCCACGAGCGGGTCTTCGCCGGCGGCGACGCCGCTGCGCAGGTCGCGCAGGTCGAGGTCGTCGATCACGGCCTTGGCGGCATCGGCCCGGTCGAGCCATTCCGCGACACGCAACTTGGGGAGCAACTGCTCGGCCATGGCCAGCAGACCGGCCGCAGGAACCTCGTCGAGCCCCTGGGCACGGCGCTCGGTGTTCTGCTCGTTGATGGCCTGGCGCACCGCCGGGATGCCGCCCTGCAGGGCGCGCTCGGCCACGGGTCGTTGCGCCTCGGGCAGCTCGGCGAGCACGGCATTGCGGTGTGTCCGGCCGGGCTTGAGCCGCTTTGCCTTCGGGCGCTGGGGGAGCTCGGGCGGTGGGGTGAAGTTGGGGCGCTCACGCCTCGGCGGCCGCGAACCGTCGGGCCGGTCCCGGCGCTCGCCGCGCGGCCGTTCGCCCCCGGGCCGCTCGCCGCGCTCCGGACGGTCGCTGCGCGGTCCACGGTCCTGGCGGTCGCCGCGCGGCCGGTCGCCGCGGTCGGGCCGGTCGCCGCGGGGCCGGTTGCGCCCCGGCCGATCGGAGCGCTCCTTGCGGGCGAGCTGCTGGGTGACCGCCTCGAACGGCTTCTCGCTCGGGATCAGCTCGAGCAGGCCACTGCGCGGGGAGCGGCTCTTCGGGTCGGTGACCGAGGTGATGGTGAGCCCGTCGAGATCGGCTTCGGCCTCTGCCTTCAGCACTTGGCCGACGCGTGCGTCGGCCGGCAGCAGCGACGACGGCACCACACCTTTCGGCTCGCGTGCCCCTGCGGCACGCCACGTCCACGTCCCGTCCGGGCGCGAGCTGGTGAGTTCGATGTCGATCCTGCGGGACATGGGTTGGCACGGTATCCGGTCGGGTGCTGGTTCTGCACGCTCGCGACGTGCTGGGTACGGTGAGGAGGTGCCCATCTACGCGCTCGGCGATCAGGTTCCCGACATCCATCGGGACGCCTTCGTCCATCCCGATGCCGTCATCATCGGCTCGGTCACCATCGGACCGCAGAGCTCCATCTGGCCCGGAGCAGTGCTCCGTGGTGACGACGGATGGATCCGCATCGGTGCGCGAACCTCGGTGCAGGACAACTGCGTGCTCCACACGACACCGGACAACCCGACCGTGGTGGGCGACGACTGCGTGATCGGCCACATCGTGCACCTCGAGGGCTGCACCATCGAGTCCGGCGCGTTGGTGGGCAACGGTTCGATCGTGCTGCACCGCGTCGTCGTCGGCACTGGGGCCATCGTGGCTGCCAACGCGGTCGTGCTCGACGACACCGTGGTCCCGCCCGGCGCCCTTGCCGTGGGCGTCCCGGCGGTGATCAAGCCGGATCGGGCGCGTCGCGAGATGATCGAGGCGGGCGTGGCGAGCTATCTCGCCAAGGCTGCTCGCTACCGCGCGACCCTGCGTCGGATCGACTGACCCGCCGATGCGCTCGCTCGTGGTGTCGGCGCCGGCCGCGGAGGTAGAGGTCGCTGCGGACGTGCTCTGGTCGCTCGGTGTCGTGGCCATCGAGGAGCGTCTGGCCGTCGACGGGACGATCGAGCTCTGGACGTCGCTCGGCGACGGGGAGGATGCGCTCGATGTCGTGGCGAGCTCGCTCGGGGCTCGCTGGCGTTGGTGGACCACCGAGGTCGACGAATCCGTGGCCGACACCTGGCGCGAGCACGCGGTTGTCGTCGAGGTCGCAGAGGACCTGGTGGTGGTCCCCGCATGGCGGGAGGACCGGATGGCCGGCGTGCGCGCCGGCTGCATGGCGCTGTCGATCGAGCCGGGGTCGACGTTCGGCCTCGGCGACCATCCGACGACGCGCGGGTGCCTCCTCGCGTTGCGCCGCGAGATGGCCGCGCGTGCGGGTGCGTCGGTGCTCGACGTCGGGTGCGGCTCCGGGATCCTGGCCGTGGCGGCCGCGCGGTGGGGTGCGCGTCGCGTCGTGGCCGTCGACATCTCCCCGGCCGCAGTGCCCGTCACCCAGGAGAACGCACTGCGCAACGGGGTGGCGACGGTGGTGGAGGTGTCGACGACACCGCTGCACGAGGTGGCGGGCCGTCACCGGGTCGTCGTGGCCAACATCCTTGCGCCGACGCTCATCGAGTTGGCCGACGACCTGAAGGCTCGGCTCGACGACGGCGGGGCGCTCATCATCAGCGGGGTGCTGGCCGGGCGATACGACCATGTGCTGCAGGCACTCGAGCCGCTCGTTCCGCTCGGCGTCGACCTCATCGACGGCTGGGCGACGGTCACGCTCGGCCCGCAGCCTGCATGAACTGTCGGGTCTCGGCATGCGTCGGGATGGACGGGACGGCGCCGGGACGGGTGGTGCTGAGCGCGGCGGCTGCCGCGGCGTAGTCGAGCGCTCGATCGAGGTCGTCGCCCACGGCGAGCCGCGCGCACATCGCTCCGCAGAACGTGTCTCCTGCGCCCGTCGTGTCGACCGGGGTGACCTCGTACGGCGCGATGAGCACGATTCCCTGACGGGTATGGAGCTCGGCTCCGGCTGCACCCCGGGTGACCACGACGGTGCGCACGCCGGCGTCGAACAAGGCGTCCACGCCCCCGAGCAGCTCGACCTCGTGCTCGTTCGGTACCACGACATCGCACAGGGCGAGCAGGTCGTCCGGCAAGGTGGCTGCCGGCGCCGGGTTCAGCACCGTCCGCGCGCCCTGGCGGCGCGCCTCGACGAACGCAGTGCGGATCGCCTGGAGCGGGACCTCGAGTTGAGCGAGCACGACCGACGCGGCAGGGAGGTTCGACACCTCGAGCCGGTGGTTGGCCCCCGGCACGACGATGATCGAGTTCTCGCCGGTCGACGCGACGCCGATGAGCGCGCGGCCAGTGGGGTGGCCCTCGTGCCTGGCGACGAGGTCGCGGCCGACCCCTGCTCGGTCCATCACCCCGAGGAGCACGTCTGCCGCCGTGTCGTCACCCACTGCGGCGACGAACGAGGTGGCAGCTCCTGCACGGGCCGCAGCGACTGCTTGGTTGAGTCCCTTGCCTCCCGGGTGCTCGTGGAAGTCGCGTCCGAGCACCGTCTCTCCCGGAAGGGGCAGTCGATCGGCGGTGGCGACGAGGTCGAGGTTGGCGCTGCCCACCACGCAGACCTGGCAGGCGGAGGTCGCTGCGCTCACCCGTCGACCACCGGTCGGAACACGGGAGGGCGCTTGGCCAGGAACGCTGCGACGGCCTCGGCGTGCTCGGCGGACTCCCAGCACTCGGCGAGGAGTTGCTGCTCGCGACGCTGGACGAGGTCGAGGTCGGTCTCAGCCGCATTGTCGGTGAGGAGCTGCTTGGTCATGCGCAGTTGACGGTCTGGGTTCGACGCGTAGGTCTCGGCGACGCCCAGGGCCGTGGCCAGGAGCTCGTCGGGATCGACCAGGCGGTCGACGAGGCCGATGCGATGCGCCTCGACGGCGTCGATCAGCCGTCCCGACAGGCACAGGTCGTTGGTCGGCCCGATGCCGACACGGGCCGCCAGGAGGCGGGTGCTGGCCAGCTCGGGGACCAGGCCCATCTTGATGAAGCCCATCCCGAAGCGGGCAGCGGTGGATGCGACGATCTGATCGGCCGGGAGGCACATCGTGACACCGCTCCCCACGGCCGCCCCGTTGATGGCGCACACCAGCGGCTTGCTCGCGCGGAGCAGCCCGACCCAGTCGAGCCCGGCAGGCATCCCGCCACGGCCGCCGGCGGTGTCCCGGCCGGGGTCGACGCCGTCGATGCGCGACTTGAATGTGGCCTCCATGTCGGCCCCGGCGCAGAAGCCGCGACCTGCCCCGGTCATGACGATCGCGCCGACCGTGGGGTCGTCGTTCGCCGCCGTGATGGCGTGGGCCTGCTCCTCGGCCATTGTCGGGGTCCAGGCGTTGAGCCGATCAGGGCGGTGCAGCGTGATGATCGCGACGTCGCCCACCCGCTCCGTGGTGATCTGCGTGTACTCCATCACAGCATCGTGCCACGGGCCTCAGCAGGTCGCGAACAGCGCCGAGAAGTCGTGTCGGTCGAAGGCGGGCAGGTAGGTGCGCACGGCGTCGCGTCGGAACGTCGTGCAGAGATCCGGTCGGAAGAAGCGGGCGCCCTCCCGGACGACGTAGTTGAGGATGAAGAAGCGGTAGACCTCGGGGAGGAAGCGGACCTCCTCTCGGGACAGGGGGAAGACCTGCTGGTAGGCCCGCAGCATCGCCAGGAACGACGGCTCGGTGAGCGTGTGCGCCCCGTAGGTGAACCTCGGCCGGTCGCCGGGGCTGCTGGACACGCGCGACAGGAAGTAGATGTCGAGCAGCCGCGACTCGATGCGGAACCAGTCGTAGTCCCAGCGGCTGAAGAGCCGGAACCCGCCGTCGGTCGGTGCGACGGAGAAGTTGCCGAGGTTCCAGTCGATCAGGACCGGGATCTTCGGCCATTCGTCGTAGCCGATCTCGACGAGGCGCTCGAGGAACTCGTGGGTGTGCCGCCAGAGCAGACCGATCGCTTCCGGTGGCAGCCCGAAGTTCCTCGGCGCGAACGGGCTCTCGAGCAGGTCCAACAGGTGGATGGCGTCGCTCTTGATCGTCTTCGAACTGCCCGGGATGTGCTGGGCGACGTCGGTGCAGGCCAGGTGGAACTCAGCGATCTCACGACCGAGGTTCTCGACCATCTCGACCGGGAGCACCCGGGGGAGGGCCTCGGCCCGCGGGACGTCGTCGTAGAACACCGCCCACATCGTCCGGTCGTACCAGGTGAAGATCCGGTCCGGACGATGCCGGTCGGTCCAGACGTCGGCCAACATCCCGGCGAAGCGGGTCCGGTCGAGCAGTTGCGCGCAGCGGTGGAGGCGGTCGTGGTCCTCGACGAACAGGAAGTACGAGCCGTACGACGAGACCTTGGCCACGCAGGTGGAGTCGTCGCCGAGGTGGAGCCGGTAGACGCGGTTCGTCGAGACGTTCGCACTGACCTCGTCCGCCCGGACGATGATGCGTGGGTCGCCGTAGGCAGCCCAGGCGTCGTCGAGCGCATCCCGGTGACGATCGAACTCGCTCACAACGTCGAGCGTAGGCCGCCGCCGACCGGGACGTCAGCCGACGTCGCGCGAGCGGACACCGATCGGAGCGATGAGTCGGAACCCGGCGCTGTGGCGCTCGTCCTCGCTCTCACCACCCCAGAAGCCATATTCATGATGGGTCCGGGCGAAGTCGCGGCATGTGGCCTGGACCGTGCACGACCGGCAGACGGCCTTGGCGGTCTCTTCGCGACGTTCACGGGCCTGGGGGCGTTCGGCCGGGGTGGGGAAGAACAGGTGGGTGAGCCCCTTGCAGGCAGCGGCCGACATCCAACGGTCGTCGGTCTCCTGCCGGTGGTACAGCGCCTCGACTGCAGCCATGAGTGCCCCCTTGCACATCGACGGTCGAACCTGTGGGTCCGGCCGAGCCCCCTCGAGCCCTCCTGGTCGGTGCAACCGGCCGATTCGGGCTTCCGGACCAGGGCCGATCGTACCAGAGCACCCCGGTCAGTCAATTGCAGAGGACAAGGATCTCGAGGCCATGACGGACGTCACACCAGCGACGAAGCGATCCACGTCCTCGTCGGTCGTGTCCCACGCCGTCATCCAGCGGACCTGGTGGCGCGCCATGTCCCATGGCCAGAAGAAGCACCACTCGCGCAACGGCTCGATGGCCCGCTCGGGGAGCACGGGGAAGACGCTGTTCACCTGCGGTGCAGCGTCGAACGACACACCGGGGATCGCCGCAGTGAGGGCGTGCAGGCGGGTGGCCATGGAGTTGGCGTGCTCGGCGAGGCGGATCCAGAGGTCGTCGTGCAGCAGCGCATTGGCCTGCGCGGCGACGAACCGCATCTTGGAAGGGAGCTGCGTCACCTGCTTGCGGATGTAGGCGGCCCTGCTCGCGAGCTCGGGTCGGAGGAACACGACCGCCTCGCCGAACGCAGCACCGGCCTTGGTCATGCCGAAGCTCACCACGTCGACACCGGCGTCGACGGTGAACGAGCGCAGCGCGGCACGGGTGCCTCCGAGGGCGGCCGTGGCGTTGGCCAGACGTGCCCCGTCGAGGTGGACGAGCATGCCGAGGCGGTGCGCAGTGTCGCAGAGCGCAGCGATCTCGTCGGGGGAGTAGACGGTGCCCAGCTCGGTGCTCTGGGTGAGCGACAGCACACCAGGCTGCACATGGTGGACGTTGCCGATCGCGTGCGCGACATCGGCCACCTGTTCGGGGACCAGCTTGGCGTCGGCGCTCGGCAAGGTGAGCAGCTTCGCGCCCAGGGCACGTTCCGGGGCGCCGGTCTCGTCGACGGCGATGTGCGCCCACGAGCTGCAGACGACGCAGTCAGCGGGCCGGACCATCGATGCGAGCGCGAGGACGTTGGCTCCGGTCCCGTTCCACACGAGCAGGCTCGTGGTGCTCGGGCCGAACAGGTCGCGGAACCGATCCTCGGCTTCGGCGGTCCATCGATCGGCGCCGTAGGCGAGCGCATGGCCCTCGTTGGCGGCCAGCAGCGCGTCGATCACCGCGGGGTGGGCGCCGGCGGCGTTGTCGCTGGCGACCGCCCGGGACGGGGGAGGGGGAAGCTGGTCCATGGGGCCATTCTGCCGGGCCGCAGGGCCGGACGGGACCTGCCGGACGTCGCACGCGCGGGCAGGCTCGCGGCCATGGAGCTGCGCGTCCGTGTGCTCGACGAGACGGTGGAAGCGGGTCATCTGCGCTTCCTCGACGGCCTGCGCGGCCTCGCCTGCCTGTGGGTGGTGCTCGACCACCTCCACGTCGAGGAGCTCGCCGCTGAGCTGCCGACCGGCCTCCATCACTGGGTCTTCGACAGTGGCATCGTCGGAGTGATGGTCTTCTTCGTGCTCAGCGGGTTCGTGATCGCGCGGTCGTGGGGCGACGCCTTCCCAGGTGGGGTGCAGGTCGAGGCAGCGCACGTCGGTCGCTTCGTCGCCCGCAGGTGGATGCGGCTGTCGCCGCCCTACTACGTGGCGATCGCCGTGGCGGTGGTGGTGACCGTCGCGGGGTCCGTGGTCCGCGACGACGGTGGGCAGGCACCGTCGCTCGGATCCCTGTTCGCCCACCTGCTCTACCTGCAGGGCGTCGTCGACGTCGAGCCGATCAACGCAGTGTTCTGGACGCTGGCGATCGAGATGCAGTTCTACGTGGTGTTCGCCGCGCTCGTCTGGCTCGTCGCCCGCCTCGACTCGCGCTCGGTCGAGCTCGCCCAGACGGCGCTGGTGGTCGTGGCCGTGTGCTCGGCCGTGTGGCCGCTGCGTGGCCTGGAGCTGGTCAACCAACCGCACCTGACCGCCTACGGGTTCGCGTTCGCGTCCGGAGCGTTCACCTGGTGGCGTTGGCAACGCGCGCTCGACGGCGGTGTGTACTGGATGTTCCATGCGATCCTCGCCGCGGCGTGGCTGCGTTGGGGGGACCCTCTCGTCGGGGCGGTGGTGCTGACGGGACCGCTGTTGCTCGCCGCGACGTCCGGTGACCGGATGGTTCGCTGGCTCGGCCAGCGGCCCCTCCAGCGCCTCGGCGCAGTGTCGTACAGCCTCTACCTCGTGCACGCCCCGGTGGCCGGCGTCGTCGCCTGGCTCGGTGAGCGGGCGCTCGGCGCGGGAGCGGTCCCCGAGGCCGTCATGATCGTGCCCGCCGTGGCGGCCTCGCTGGCCGTTGCCGTCGTGCTCCACCGTCAGGTGGAGGTGCCCGCGCTGCGTTGGAGCAGAGCCCTGCGCCGTCCGATCGCCCCGGTCGTCGCGGCGCCGTGAGCGCCGACGCACTCGCCCCGCGCGGTGCGGCCGCACCGCCCGTAGGAGTAGTGGACGGCCTGCGCGGCTTGGCGTGCCTGTGGGTCGTGCTCAACCACCTGAAGATCCCCGAGCTCGCCGAGGTGATGCCTGCGCTCGTGCACGAGGCGCTGGTCGCGCGCGGCGGGATGGGCGTCCTGGTCTTCTTCGTCGTGAGCGGGTTCGTGATCTCCCACAGCCTGCTGCCCGTCGACCTCGACGGCCCGGCACTCGGCAACTTCCTGGTGCGCCGGTTCGTGCGGCTGTCGCCGCCCTACTACACCTCGCTCGTGGTGGCAGTGGTCGTCACTGCGGTGTCGGCGCGGGTGAAGGACGAGGTGCTCGCACCCCCTGGCATCGGGGCGTGGCTCGCCCATCTCCTGTACCTGCCCCACCTGCTCGACGTGGACCTGATCAACGGGGTGCACTGGACCCTTTACCTCGAGATGCAGTTCTACGTGGCATTCGGGCTGGCGCTGTGGTGGATGCAGCTCGCCGAGCGATCCCGGCCGGGTCGATGGGGGCGCCGAGCCGCCGTGCTCGCCGCAACGGCGCTGCTGTGGCCCGTGGTCGGGTGGAGCCTGGCGCCGCGACCGGAGTTCATCGCCTACTGGTTCGCGTTCGTCTCGGGGGTGCTCGTGTGCTGGCGCGCTGCCGCGCTGATCAGGCCGGGCCTGGGGGGTGGCGTCCACGTGCTGCTGGTGGTCGCCTGGCTCGTCCATCGCGAACAGATGGTCGCGACCGTGGTCCTGACCGCTCCCGTGCTTCTGGCGGCGACGCACGGCGAGCGGATGTCGCGCTGGCTGCGCTGGCGCAGCGTGCAGTTCCTGGGGCTCGTCTCCTACAGCCTCTACCTGATCCACGCACCCGTGATCGGTGTCGTCGACTGGGCACGCGCGCAGTTGCTGGGCGATGGCGCTTGGACCGAGGCGGTGGGCGCCATCGTGTCGATCGCCGCCTCGATCGTTGCCGCGTGGGCCCTCTGGTGGGCCGTCGAGCGTCCAGCAGTGCGGTGGAGCCGATCGTTGCGCGCGGCGCGACCGGTGGTGGTGGTCGCCCGCGGGGCCGAGGTGGTCAGGCGCCGAAGTGGGTGACGATGATCCGCCCGCGCCGCTCGGGCGCGCTGGGGGTGAGGTCGCTCAGGACGAAGGTGCGCTGCAGCCAGCGGTCCGTGCCATCGAACCGTGGCGTGAACGGTGAACGCCCGTGGACGGCCACGGTGTTGTCGACGACGAGCCGGTCGCCAGCCTCGAGCGCGACGGCCGTGTGATGGGTGGCGACGGCTCGGGACATCTCCCGGAGGGCGTCGTCGGCCTCGGGGTCGGTGCCCACCATCAGGTCGGCGTCGAACACCATGCTCACCTGCCCCGGGCCGACCGACCCTGGATCGGTCGGGTCGGCGCCGCCGCGCAGCACGGGGATGCAGGGTCCGAGGACGTTGCGACGGCCGTGCAGGTAGCTCTCGTCGACCGCCGTGCGGAACCGGGGCTCGAACAATGTGCGGACGACATCGGCGGGCAGGTGGGGGAGCACCTCGCCGACCGAGGCGAGCGTGGTGTGCGCCGACGGGTCGCCGCGCAGGCACAGGAGCAGCAGGTACCGGGGCATGTGCGGGTGGAACGCAGCCTCGGTGTGGAACATCAGCTCCACCTTCGACGATGTCGACACTTGCCGGTCGCTCGCCGACCTCGTCGGGACGATCTGCTGCACCAGGTCGCCGCCGTGCTCGGGCAGGTAGCCCACCGGCTGGCCGAGGACCCGTGCCACGGTGAGCAGGATGGTCTCGCTGCGCAGGTCCTTGCCGGTCACGCTGGTCGGGCTCGACGGAGTCGGAGGGAGCGCCCCGACGTCGAGGCCGCGCAACAGCAGCGCGCCGCTCTGGTCCGGACGGTCGGCGAGCTCGACTAGTGCGTCGTAGGCCTCGGCCGGCAGCAGGCGCCCTGCGCGCCCGCAGGAGCGGACGAAGGCCGCGTCGTCGATCGACGCCTGCGGCACCGGCAGATCGAACGGTGGGACCTCGACCACGCGGGGGCGCGCGTGGGGGCGGACGGGGGCGCCGATGATGGAACGCATGTTCCAGATCATACACAGAGCGGAAGAATCGCACCAGTGCCTGATGCGGCTAGTCTTCGCCCGTGGAGGTCGTCGCCCGGATCGGAGAGCTGGGTGGGTCATTGACCAGGTCCGAGCGGCTCGTCGCCGAGGTGGTGCTGGCCCGGCCGCAGCTCGTCGCCTTCGGGACCGTCGCCGATCTGGCCGGAGCAGCCGGCGCCGGCGCGGCCACGGTGGTCCGGCTGGCGTCGAAGCTCGGCTTTGACGGGTTCACCGGTCTGCAGGCCTCGATCCGCGATGACCTCGCTCGACAGTTGCGTCCGGCCGCGGAGCGCATCCGCGAGCAGTCGCCCGGACCGCTCGTCGAGCAGTCCGTGGCCGTGGAGCGCTCCAACGTGCAGTCGTCGCTCGCCGGGGTCGACGATGCCCGGCTCGAGGCTGCTGGTCGGCGTCTGGCCGATCCGGCGGCCCAGGTGCTCGTCCTGTCGGGAGATGCGTCGCGGGGGGTCGCTCAGCAGTTCGTCGGCGATCTCGGCGTGCTGCGCGACGGTGTTCGCCTCATCGACGGCAACGAGCTCGCGG
>DAINND010000032.1:0-14876 GCA_036736065.1 Ilumatobacteraceae bacterium | reverse complement strand
GGCTAGGGACGCCTCCGGTTGAGAGCGTGGCAACACTAGCACCGGCCCGGCCGTTTCCCACCAGCCCGATCTCACCAGTCGACGCGCCCCCGGCGGACTACGGTGCCGCGGGTGCGCCTCAGTGTGGACCCGAGCCTCGACCCGGCCGATTACCCGTTCCGCCACCGGATCCGGGTGCGCTTCGCCGAGACCGATGCGATGGGCATCGTCCACCACAGCAACTACCTGCTGTACCTCGAAGAGACCCGGGTGGAGTACCTGCGCGCCCTCGGCCACCCCTACGACGAGCTGCGCGCCGACGGAGTCGACTACGCCGTGCTCGAGAGCTTCGTGCAGTACCGCCAGCCGCTGCGCTTCGACGACCAGGTCGACGTGCACCTCGTGCTCGCCGCGGCGACTCGGGCCACGTTCCAGATGGCCTACCTGCTGAGCGTCGACGGTGAGGTGCGGGCCACGGCGGTGACGGCCCATGGAGCCGTGAGCCCGACAGGCCGGCCGGTGCGCCTGCCGGCGTGGCTCACGGCGTTGCGAGCGCCCTGACCGACCACTCGAGCAGCCAGCTGAGGAACGCGTACAGGTGGTAGTCGGCGGCCTGCGGGTCGTCGTCGTCGATGTCGTCGGGGTCGTGGTCCTCGTCGACGTCGAGCGCTGCCGCCATCACGAGCCGTACGCCGTTGACCGCCTGCACCAGCGCCATCATCTCGGCCTCGCTCAGCGGCGGCGGCTCCTGCAGGGCCGTCTCGACGGTGTCGATGCCCGACAGGCGGGACGCGACGATCTCCTCGCGCATCAGCCGCTGGTACTCCTCGTCGTGCGCGGCGTGCTCGGGCAGGTGGTAGGCGGTCGGGAAGAGCCGCACCAGCAACGGGTTGTCCGACGAGCCGAGCAGCAACCCGCGCAGCTCGCGCATCAGGCGCACGACCAGGTCGCGCTCCTCCCGGTCGAGGTTGATGCGGAAGCCGTCGCGGAAGCGCTCGACGGGCGGACGGAACTGCCAGCGGGCCATGGTCGTCTCGCGGCTCAGTCGTCCTGCTGCATGGTCGCCCAGAGGCCGAACTCGTGCAGCCGGAACACATCGATCTCGGCCTTCTCGCGCGCGCCGCTGCTGACCACGGCCTTGCCGTCGTGGTGCACCTGGAGCATCAGCTGCGTCGCCTTCTCGAGGCTGTAGCCGAACAGCTTCTGGAGCACGTAGGTGACGTAGCTCATCAGGTTGACGGGGTCGTTCCAGACCAGCACCACCCACGGTCGGTCCGTGGCGACGTCCTCATCGAGGCTCGGTTCAGCCACCCCGAGGGGCATGGACGAGTTGGGCACGTCCACAGTCTGCCTGGTTGGTCAGCCCATCGGCACCCCCATACGATGAGCACGATGTCCGTCGGTGAACGCCCCCTGGTCCCATCCCGGCTGTCGCCGGGGGGTGTCGTCCACGGGTCCCGGCGCATGCCCACCACGAAAGTCGGTGGCTACATCGCGCTCGCCAAGCTGCGCGTCGTCGAGCTGCTGCTGATCACCACGGTCCCGGTGATGGTGCTCGCCGAGCAGGGCTGGCCGTCCACCTGGCTCGTGCTGGTCGTGCTCGCCGGGGGCACCCTGGCTGCCGGTGGCGCCAACGCCATCAACATGGTGATCGACCGCGACATCGACGCCCTCATGCCGCGCACCCAGGGGCGGCCGCTGGTCACCGGGCTCATCACCCCGAGGGCGGCGATGGTCTTCGCCGTCGTGCTCGAGCTGCTCGCCTTCGGCCTGCTCTGGTGGCAGGCCAACCTCCTGTCGGCCGTGCTCACCCTCAGCGCGACCGTGTTCTACGTCGTCGTCTACACCATCTGGCTCAAGCGCACGAGCCGACAGAACATCGTCATCGGTGGCGCTGCGGGTGCGGTGCCGGTCCTCGTGGGGTGGGCGGCGGTCGAGAACTCGCTCAGTTGGTCGGCCGTCGTGCTGTTCGTGGTGATGTTCCTCTGGACCCCGCCGCACTTCTGGGCCCTGGCCATCCGCCACGTCGACGAGTACCGCGCCGCCGGGGTGCCGATGCTCCCGGTGGTCGTCCCGCTCGACCAGGCCGTGCGCCAGATGGTGGCCTACACCGTGGTGCTCGTCATCGGCACCATCGTGCTCATCCCCGTCGCTGACCTGGGGTGGATCTACGGCGTGGCCAGCGTCGCCCTGGGCGCAGCGTTCATCGCAGCCACCGTCGACCTCGGCCGGCGGCCCACCCCGCAGCGGTCGATGCGCGTGTTCGCGTTCAGCATCACGTACGTCACGTTGCTCTTCGCAGCACTGATGGTCGACGTGCTCGTGCGTTTCGGCGTCTGACGACACATCGACTGGATTTCCGACAACGCGGCGCCCTATGGGTAATGTCGGGGGGACAACCCGTCCTCACTCACCCCGGGCGCGTCCGCGCGCGGCTCGGGACGAATCGAGTTCGCCGCACATGACCACCATCGATCCTCACCTCGCAGCCGCCGAGACGGCCACCGACCGCTCCGGCGGTGCGCTCGCCACGGTGGCCGCCTGGCTCACCACGAGCGACCACAAGGTCATCGGCCGGCTCTACATCGCAGCGTCGCTGCTCGTGCTGCTCGGCGTCGGCGTGATCGCCGGCCTGCTCGGCATCGAGCGCATCGACGGGTCCTCCGACCTGCTCGACGCCGGTGCCTTGCCGCAGCTGTTCTCGCTCTACCGGGTCGGGCTGACCTTCGGCGTCGTCGCTCCGCTCGCGCTCGGCCTCGCCGTGGCCGTCGTGCCGCTGCAGCTCGGCGCGAAGTCCCTGGCCCTGCCCCGTGCAGCGGCGGCCGGCTTCTGGGCCTGGTTGCTCGGCACCGTGCTGGTGATCGTGTCGATCGCCGCCAACGGCGGTCCCGGCGGCGGCAACCCCGACATGGTCGACCTGTTCCTGGTGGCGCACATCGTGCTCGCGCTCGGCCTGGCCACCACGGCCGGTGCGGTGGCGACATCGATCTTCACCACACGGGCACCGGGCATGAACATGCGCCGCGTCCCGCTGTTCTCCTGGGGCGCCCTCGTCAGCGCGCTGGGCATGGTGCTCGTGCTGCCCGTGCTCGTCGGCACCCTGGTGCTGCTCGGTCTCGACCACCACTACGCCCGCACCACCTTCGGCGGCAACTACGGCATCCTCGACTGGGCCGGGTTCGCCTTCACCCAGCCGGTCACGTTCCTCTACGCCCTCCCGGTCTTCGGCTTCGCTGCCGAGGCCGTGGCCACCGCCACCCGCAAGCGCCTGCCGATGCGTGGCTTCGCCTTCATCGGCATCGGCCTGGTCGGCACGGCGCTGTTCGCCGGCGTCGCCCAGAACCAGGCCGACCTGCCCCGCGACGTGCTCCGCCAGGGGTTCGGCGGATTCCTCGGCGACGTCCTGCCGTTCCTCGTGCTCGAGGCGCTGCCGGTCCTCGGCCCGGTGATCCTGCTCGGTGTGCTCGGCCTGGCCCTGAAGAGTGGTCGCCCCCGTCTGTCGGCTGCCTTCGTCGCCGGCTTCCTCGGGGCGGGCATGGTGTTCACCGGCATGGTGGGCAACCTGCTCTACCAGATCGGTGACGCCCAGCTCGCCGGCACCGTGTTCGAAGAGGCTGCCTGGCTCTACGTCTGCTACGGCCTCGTGCTCGGCGCCATCGGTGCGATCACCTACTGGGGCCCGAAGCTGACCGGCCGTCTGATCGACGACAAGAAGTCGCTGCCGCTCGTCGGGCTCGCCTTCATCGCCACCGTGCTCGCCGCCCTGCCCTACTACATCGCCGGGTTCGCCAAGCAGCCCGCGGCCGCGACGCAGTTCGACTACGGCGGCCCGGAGAGCCTGTGGAACGTGGCCTCCACCGCGGGCCACTTCCTCATGGTGCTCACCGTGGCGGCGTTCATCGGCCTGGCAGCGCAGTCGTTCCGGTCCGGCAAGCCGGCTGGTGACGATCCGTTCGACGGCCAGACGCTCGAGTGGGCCACCTCGTCGCCGCCGCCGGTCGACAACTTCGCCGAGCTCCACGTGATCTCGTCGCCCGAGCCGCTGCTCGACCTCAAGCCCGTCGACGCCACGACCGAAGGGAACTCCTGATGCACGCTCTGCCCCCGGCTCCCGCCCCGGCTCCGCGTCGGCAGCTGTTCGTCGGCACGGCCATCGCGTGCGCCGCCGGCGCCCTGCTCTACGGGACGATGACGGCGATGTACCTCCGGTTCCGCGACGAGGCGATCACCACGGGCCAGGAGTGGCGCCCGAAGTCCGCCGTCGTGCCCGAGGTCGCCACGAACATCATGTGGATCTCGTTCCTCGCCATCTTCGTGTTCGCCCAGTGGGCGGTCTACGCGGCCCGGCGCGAGCACCGCACCTACGTCGGCCTGGCCCTCGGCCTGGTCGCCATCGTGGCCCTGGCGGTCATCAACGGCCAGGCGTTCACCTACTTCCAGATGAACCTCGGCGTCGCCGACGGCACCTACGAGCTCCTCTTCTACGGGCTCACGGGCACCTTCACGGCGCTCATGATCATCGGCCTCGTGTTCACGCTCGTGGCCACCTTCCGCTACCTCGGCGGGCGCACCAAGGACCGGGAGATCCTCTCGGCCCATGCGATGTACTGGTACTTCATGGGCGCGGTCTACACCGTGCTCTGGTTCGTGGTCTACGTCACCAAGTGATCGGGTAAGGCAACGCATGTTCACCACCGGTTCCAAACTCCTCATCGGGGCCACCTCCCTGTCGCTCGTGGCGACCGTCGTCGTCGGTGTCACCACCGGTGATCCGGTCGGCTGGCTGATGACGGTCGGCCTGATCACCCTCACCTGCGCGTTGGCCTTCGTCACCGGCATCGTGGTCTTCGTGCGTGACTGCAACGTCCGCGGCATGGACGTCGACGCCCGTGCCACGTGCGCCGCCGCCCAGCCCACCCCGCGCCCGAGCCTGTGGCCGCTGGTCAGCGCAGCGGGCGTCACGCTGGTCGCCGTCGGCCTGGTCACCCAGCCGATCGTCTTCCAGCTCGGCGTGGTCGCCACCCTCGCCGGTGCGGCCGAGTGGATGATCCAGGGCTGGTCGGAGCGCACCTCGCGCGACCGGTCCTACAACGACAACGTCCGTGGCAAGATGCTCCACCCGCTCGAGTTCCCCGTGCTCGCCTCGGCCGGGATCGCGGTCATCGTCTTTTCGTTCTCGCGGATCATGCTGTTCCTGTCGAAGACCGGTGGGGCGGTGGCCTTCCTCGTCATCGCTGCGGTCATCACCGCCGTCGGCTTCCTCCTCGCATCGCGGCCCGGCCTGCGCAAGGGCGTGATCGGCGGCATCTGCGCCATCGCCGCGCTCGGCCTGGTGAGCACCGGCGCCGTCACCGCCATCGAGGGCAGCCGCGAGATCGAGGAGTTCCCCACGGTCGCCTCCGATCCCGGTGTCTGCCTCAGCGCCGAGCCGACCAAGACCGACAAGAAGGGCTCGCAGGGCGTGGGCGCAAAGAGCAACCCCGCCGCGACCATCTACCTCGAGAACGGCCAGCTCAGCGCCCAGAAGGTGGGCATCTCCGAGCGGTCGCAGGTCGTCACCCTGCCGCGGAGCAACCCGTCGCACATCATGTTCGTCAACCTCGACGAGGGCAAGCGCCGCCTCACGGCCAACATGGGCACCTTCACCCGCGAGGTGAACGGCAGCCCGGTGACCGAGAAGCCGGTCAGCTGCACCACGCTCATCGAGGAGGGTGGTCGGCAGATGATGACCCTCACCTTCTTCAAGTCGTCAGCAGCCTCGGAGACGCCGTACACCTTCACGGTGCCCGGTGTCGAAGGCAGCTCCGTCGAAATCGTGGTGCCCTGAGTCATGAGGCGCACCGGACCCGAGTTGGATACCGTAAGGAACGTGCACACCATGGCAGGTCGAATCCGCCGATTCCCGCTCCTCGCCGTCGCGGTCGCCGCAGTCGCGCTGACCGGTTGCGCCCAGGACGCCCCCCAGGACACCTGGAAGCCCAAGGGCGACAACGCCCAGATGATCCAGGACCTGCAGGCCCCCGTGTTCCTGGTGGCCGGCATCGTCGGGGTGCTGGTGTTCGCCTTCATCGGCTACACGCTGTTCCGCTACCGCGACAAGGGACAGCCGATCCCGGCCCAGACCCACGGCAAGCCGGCCCTCGAGATCGGTCTCACCATCCTCCCGGCGCTCATCCTCGTCGGCGTGGGCATCCCCACGGTCTCGACGATCTTCGACCTCGCCGAGACCGACGACACCGAGTGCATCATCAACGTCACCGGCCAGCAGTGGTGGTGGGAGTACGACTACCCGGTGCAGGACGGCTGTGGCGGCATCTCGACGCCGATCGTGACCAGCGGCCAGCTCGTCATCCCCACCGACACCAACGTGCTCCTGCGTGGCACCAGCCGTGACGTGATCCACTCGTACTGGATCCCGGCGCTGAACGGCAAGAAGGACATGGTCCCCGGGCGCGTGCACACGCTGCGCCTCCAGGCCGACCAGCCGGGCATCTACGCCGGTCAGTGCACCGAGTTCTGCGGCCTCAGCCACGCCAACATGCGCATGGAGGCGGTGGCGCTCGACGCAGCCGACTTCGAGACCTGGAAGGCCAACGAGCTCGAGCCCTACGCGGCGCCGGAGCCCGGTTCCATGGCCGCGACGGGAGAGGGTGTCTTCACGGCCAACTGCGCCTACTGCCACCAGGTCAACGGCCTCACCACGACGGGCCCCGACGGCACCAAGACGCCGGTGCTCGCCAACCCCGACCAGTTCGTGGTGTCCGGCGCAGCGCCGAACCTCACCAACCTGATGACCCGCAACACCTTCGCCGGCGCCACCTGGGACCTGCTGACCCAGGAATGCCGCGACCGGGTGTGGAACGCCTCGCCCGAGGAGTTCGGCAAGCTCTACCTCGAGGGTGTCTCGGCCGAATGCCTCAACGAAGTCGACCTGCGCGAGTGGCTGCGCAACGCCCCGGCGAAGAAGGCGATGTACGCCGACGACGCCGCCAAGGCCGAGCTCGGCGGCAAGGTGCGCGGCATGCCCGCCCTCGGCCTGAGCGAGGTCCAGATCGACCAGATCATCGCCTACCTCCTCGAGCGGAAGTAAGGGAGCGAACCGACCATGGCAATCATCGAACGACCCTCGACGACGCCGGCTGTCGCCGCGCCGGCCGGGGCGACGCCCGACCTCGTGACGCCGAGCCAGGCGATGGGCGTGTTCCGTCGCCCTGTCAGCACCACCGGCTGGCGCTCGTGGCTGTTCACCGTCGACCACAAGAAGCTCGGCATCATGTACGGCGTCGCCGCGATGTTCTTCTTCATCGTCGGTGGCATCGAGGCGCTGCTCATCCGCGCCCAGCTCGCCGGGCCCGAGGGCACGGTGCTCAGCGCCGACCGCTACAACCAGATGTTCACGATGCACGCCACCACGATGGTGTTCCTCTTCGTGATGCCGATGGCCGCGGCGTTCGCCAACTACTTCATCCCGCTGCAGATCGGCGCCCGTGACGTCGCCTTCCCGCGCATCAACGCCTTCGGCTTCTGGTGCTTCCTGTTCGGCGGCATCTTCCTCAACACCTCATGGTTCCTCGGTGGTGCCGCCGACGGTGGCTGGTTCATGTACCAGCCCAACGCCAGCGCGCTCTACTCGCCGACCCACGGTGTCGACTTCTGGGGCCTCGGCCTGCAGATCACCGGCATCGCCTCACTCACCGGTGCGATCAACCTGATCGTCACCATCATCAACATGCGTGCCCCGGGCATGACGCTGATGAAGATGCCGATCTTCACGTGGATGGCCCTCGTCGTGCAGTTCCTGCTGCTGTTCGCCATCCCGGTCATCACCGTGGCGCTGTTCCTGCTCATGTTCCAGCGGGAGTTCGGTGCGACCTTCTTCGACGTGAGCGCCGGAGCCGACCCGCTGCTCTGGCAGCACCTGTTCTGGATCTTCGGCCATCCCGAGGTCTACATCCTCGTGCTACCGAGCTTCGGCATCGTCTCCGAAGTGCTCCCGGTGTTCAGCCGCAAGCCGCTGTTCGGCTACCGCTTCGTGGTGTTCTCCGGCGCCGCCATCGGCTTCCTGGGCTGGGGCGTGTGGGCCCACCACATGTTCGCGAGCGGTCTGGGGCCCGTGAGCGTGGCGGTGTTCTCGGTGGCGACGATGCTCATCGCCATCCCGCCCGGCGTGAAGATCTTCAACTGGACGCTCACGATGTGGGGCGGCAAGTTGCACTACACCACCGCCATGCTCTTCGCCGTCGGCCTCGTGGTGCAGTTCACCATCGGTGGCCTGTCGGGCGTCACCCACGCCGTCGCCCCGAGCGACACGCAGCAGACCGACACGTACTACATCGTCGCCCACTTCCACTACACGATCTTCGGTGGCTCGGTGCTCGGCCTCTTCGCCGGCTTCTACTACTGGTGGCCGAAGATGTTCGGCAAGATGCTGTCGGAGCGTCTCGGCCGGTGGAACTTCTGGATGATGGTCATCGGCATGAACATGACGTTCGGCCCGATGCACATCATCGGCCTGCAGGGCCAGCCCCGACGCATGTTCACCTGGACCGAGGCCCGTGCGGGCGAGGGATTCTTCAACCTCGCCTTCTGGAACATGGTGGCCTCGATCGGATCGTTCATCCTGGCGATCGGCGTGTTCCTCTTCCTGGTGAACGTCTGGTGGACCGCGAAGCGCGGCCAGACGGCACCGCTCGACCCGTGGGACGCCCGCTCGCTCGAGTGGATGACGGAGAACCCGCCGAAGGAGCACAACTTCGACGCGATCCCCACCGTGAGCTCGCTCGACGAGTTCTTCCACCGGAAGTACGAGGAGAACCACGAGACGGGTGAGGTGACGAAGGTTGCCACGGCCGAACAGGTGATGGCCGAGATGAACGCCAACCCGGACAAGCACATCCACCTGCCCTCGCCGTCGTACTGGCCGTTCGTGTTGGCCATCGGCCTGCCGATCGTGGCCTACGGCATCATCTACAGCATCCTGCTCGCCGTCGTGGGTGGCCTCGTCATCCTGCTGGCGATGTTCGGCTGGGCCCGCGAGCCCTCGGTGGCCGACGAGAGCGATTACGACCCGCCCGCCGACAGCGACGGGACCACGAAGGAGTTGGCGACCCTTGGCTGAGACAGCGGTCCACGCGCCCGACACCAGCGGGCACGGTCACGATGACCACGGCGCCGACCACGGCGCCCACCACACCACCACCGGGCTCAGCAACAACAAGCTGGCGATGTGGATGTTCCTCGGCAGCGAGTGCCTGCTGTTCGGTGGCCTGATCTCGACCTACATGCTCTACCGGGGCCGTCACCCGGAGAACCTCGGTCCGGACCAGATCTTCGACATCCCGTTCACCTCGGTCCGCGCCTTCGTGCTGCTGATGAGCTCGCTCACGATGGTGCTCGCCGTGTCGGCCGCCAACCGCGGCGACGACCGCAACACCAAGCTGTGGCTCATCGTCACGGCGCTGCTCGGCGCCACCTTCGTCGGCGGCCAGGTCTACGAGTTCACGGTGTTCTACGAAGAAGGCGTCGGCTTCACCACGAGCCTGTTCGCCTCGAGCTTCTACACCCTGACCGGATTCCACGGCGTCCACGTCACCGTCGGTGTCATCATGCTCCTCGCCCTGGTCGGCGCCATCTCGCGCAACCGCATCCCGGGCAGCAAGCCGGAGGTCGTCGAGATGGTCGGCCTCTACTGGCACTTCGTCGACATCGTGTGGATCATCATCTTCACCCTCGTCTACCTGATCCCGGCCTGAGCGGAGCGGCAGCAATGACCACGACCACCGACCACGTCGAGCACAGCGATCACTCCCACGAGGCGTCGACGCACGAGGCCCACAGCCATAGCGAGCACCGCCCCGACTCGTACTACATCAAGATCGCCCTGATCCTCGCCGTCATCACGGCGCTCGAGACCTCGACCTACTGGATCGACTTCGGGCCGTTCTTCCTGCCCTCGCTGCTCATCATGATGGCCATCAAGTTCGTGATGGTCGTGTCGATCTTCATGCACCTGAAGTTCGACAACAAGATCTTCAGCTGGCTGTTCTACTCGGGACTGTTCCTGGCGATCGCCGTCTACGTGGCGTTCCTCGCCTGCTTCCGCTTCTTCACCAACTGACCCCCTCCCCACCCCCTCCCGGAGGCGACCGTGCTCGCCGACTCGAACTCCATCCCCGATCCCTGGGCGTTCCAGCCGCACCCTGAGGTGTGGCTGCTGATCGCGAGCCTCATCGGCGCCTACGTCTACCTGGCGCGGGTGATCGGCCCGAAGGCCGTCCCGGCCGGGGAAGCGCCGATCAGCCGCGCGCAGTGGTGGTGCTTCGCCGGAGGCATCGGCATGTTGTGGGCAGGCGCCGACTGGCCGATCCACGACATCGGTGAGGACTACCTCTACTCGGTGCACATGTTCCAGCACATGATCTTCACCTACTTCGCGCCGCCGCTGTTGCTGATGGCCACGCCGGAGTGGATGATGCGCACCCTGGTCGGCAGCGGCCGCACCTACCGGGCGGCGACCTGGTTGGTGAAGCCGGTCGTCGCCGGCTTCTTGTTCAACGTGATCGTGATGGTCACGCACATCCCGCTGATCGTGAACGCCTCGGCCGACAACGGCCTGCTGCACTACCTGCTCCATGTGTTCGTGGTGCTGCTCGCGCTGCTCATGTGGATGCCGGTCGTCGGCCCGGTGCCCGAATGGCAGATGAAGCCGCTCGGCAAGTGCGTGTACCTGTTCCTGATGAGCGTCGTGCCGACGCTGCCGGCGGGGTGGCTCACCTTCGCCGAGGGCACCGTCTACAAGCACTACCGCAACCCGGTGCGGGTCTGGGGCATCGACGTCACGGCCGATCAGCAGCTCGCCGGGGCGATCATGAAAGTCGGCGGCGCAGCGTTCCTGTGGGGCGTCACCATCTACATCTTCTTCAAGAAGTACGCCCCCTCGTTCGAGCACGAGAACTCCTATCGGCGCGCCGGGCGCATGCCTGCGGCCGAGATCACCGGCAACGACGAGTCGATGCTCACCTACGACGAGGTGAGTGCGGCCTTCGACCGCAGCTCACCTCCGCTCGTGGAAACGGAAGAGGCTCCGCGCGACCAGCGGTGACGCCACCGCCCACGCGGCGAGCACGATCCAACTCGTCGTCGGCCGATCGCCGAGGCCGCCCAGTGCGTCGCGCAGCACATCTGCCAGCGCGCCCGAGGGCAGCAAGCGGGCCACGGAGCGCAGCGGTCCGGGGAGCTCGTCGATCGGGACCACCATCCCACCGAGCAGCAACAGCACGAGGTAGAGCCCGTTCTGCACGGCAAGGTTGATCTCGCCCCGCAACCGACCGGCCAGCGTGAGCCCGATGCCGGCGAAGGCGGCCGTGCCGAGCAGCACGCCGCCCGCGGCGAGCAACCAGTTCGCCGGATCGGGCCGCCAGCCGAGGGCGTAGGCGATCGGCACCAGCACTGCCATCTGCACCAGCTCGACCACGGCGACGGCGACGATCTTGGCCACCACCAGCCGACCCCGGCCGAGCGGAGTGGCACCGAGGCGCTTGAGCACGTGGTAGCTGCGCTCGAAGCCCGTGGCGATGCCGAGGCTCACCATGGCCGTGCTCATCACGGCCACTGCCAGCACGCCGGGAGCGAGGAAATCGATCGGGTCGTCGGTGCCGGTGGGCAGCACGTCGACGAGGCTGAAGAACACCAGCAGCATCACCGGGATGCCGAGGGTGAGCAGCAGCTGCTCGCCGTTGCGGGCGACGAGGCCGAGCTCGGCACGCACCTGGGCCAGCAACCGGCTCATGCCCGATCCTCGCGGGCGGTGAGCCGACGGAAGACGTCCTCGAGGCGCTGGGCACCGGCGCGCACGTCGTGCAGGGGGTGGCCGTGGTCGCCGAGCCAGCCGGCGAGCGTGGCCATCAGCTTCGGGTGCGGCGGAGCGTCGACGACGTACTCGCCGGCGCCGACCCTGCTCACCACGAACCCGATCGCCTCGGCCATCGCCCGCAGGTCGATGTCCGGTGAGCTGTGGAAGCGGATCTCGTCATGACCTCGCCGCAGCTCGGCGAGCGTGCCGTCGGCGATCACCTCACCCTGGTCGAAGATCACCACACGGTCGGCGATCCGCTCGGCCTCGTCGAGCTCGTGCGTGGCGAGGATGACGGCGCAGCCCTCGGCGGCCAGGTCGCGCACGATGCCGCGGATCGTGTCGCGCCCGTGCACGTCGACACCGGATGTCGGCTCGTCGAGGAAGGCCACCTCCGGGCGCGCAGCGAGCGCCAGCGCCAGCGACAGCCGCTGCCGCTCACCCCCGCTCAGCCGACGCCAGGTGGAGCGGGCACGGTCGGCCAGGCCGACCTGCGCGACCAGCGCATCGGCGTCGACCCCCCTGCCGTAGAGCCGGCAGTAGTGGCGCACGGTGTCACGCACACGCGCGCTCGGGGTGAGGCCGCCGTCCTGGAGCATCACGCCCATCCGCTCGCTCAGGCGCACCTGCTCGGCAGCCGGGTCGAGGCCGAGCACCCGGACGGTGCCGGTGGTGGGGCGCACGTAGCCCTCGCAGGCCTCGATGGTGCTGGTCTTGCCCGCGCCGTTGGGACCGAGCACGGCGGTCACCGACCCCGCCTCGGCGATGAACGAGACGTCGCGCACGGCCACGAGGTCGCCGTAGCGGATGGTGAGGCCCTCCACGACGACGGGCGGCGCAGAAGTCGCTGGCGTCGAAGTCACGACGTCACCCTAGGGCGTGGGTGTGACGACGACGGCGGTCCACCGCGCAGCCGACGGGTGTCACGGCGCCCGCACCGACCGGGATGTCGCGTGCGCGACGAACGGGAGCGGTGTCGGCCGCGGGGAGTAGCCTCGGGGTCCTGTGATCGACATCCGTCTGCTCCGTACCGCACCCGCCGAGGTCCGCGCAGCTCTGGCTCGTCGGGGCGCCCCCGACCTGCTCGACCAGCTCGATCGGGTCGCTGCGCGCGACGAGCGTGCCCGCGACATCGTGTCGCAGCGCGACGCCCTGCGCGCCCGTGTGAACGAGCTGTCCAAGCAGGTCGGCTCGTTGCGCCGCGACGGTCGCACCGACGACGCCGAGGCGCTGCAGGCCGAGAGCCGTTCCCTCGGCGAGCAGGAGCGCACGCTCGCCGACGAGAGTGACGAGCTGCAGGCTGCGATCCGCGACCTGCTGCTGCACATCCCGAACCTTCCGCACCCCGACGCTCCCGACGGTGCCGGCGACCACGACAACCCGGTCATCAAGGGCCCGTTCCTCCCCGAGTCGTTCGCCGAGCACCAGCGCGTGCCCCACTGGGACGTCGCTGCGGCCCTCGGCATCCTCGACAACGAGCGGGCCACCAAGATCAGCGGCGCGATGTTCACGATGCAGCGCGGCGCCGGAGCGATGCTGTCGCGAGCGCTGTGCCAGTACGCGCTCGACAGCAACGCGGACGCCTTCGAGGAGATCCGCCCGCCGAGCCTGGTCACCACGGCGACCCTCACGGCGACCGGCCAGTTGCCGAAGTTCGCCGACGACGCGTACGCCATCGAGCGCGACGACTTGTGGTGCATCCCGACCGCCGAAGTGCCGCTGACGTCGATCTATGCCGGTGAGATCCTGGACGAGGCCGTGCTGCCGATGCGGCTCATGGCCTACAGCCCCTGCTACCGGCGCGAGGCCGGCTCGGCAGGGCGCGACACCCGCGGCATGCTGCGCGCCCACGAGTTCGACAAGGTCGAGATCCTCGCCCTCGCGACCCCCGAGCAGGGCCCGGCGATGCTGCTCGAGATCCGCGACCGGGCCGAGCGGCTCATCGCCGGCCTCGGCTTGCCCTACCGGATCATCGAGATCTGCACCGGCGACATGGGTCAGAGCCACCACCGCAGCTTCGACCTCGAGGTGTACGCGCCAGGGTGCGACAGCTGGCTCGAGGTGAGCTCGTGCAGCTGGTTCAGCGACTACCAGGCGCGCCGGGCCGACATCCGTTATCGGCGCGCAGGTGAGAAGGGCACGCACATCGCCAACACGCTCAACGGCTCGGCGCTCGCCGTGCCGCGCGTGTGGGCGGCGATCCTCGAGAACTACCGCCAGGCCGATGGCAGCGTGGTCGTGCCCGAGGTGCTGCGGCCCTACATGCGCGGCCTCGAGGTGATCACGCCGCGATGAGCCTGGCATCGCGGCGCAAGGAGTACGAGACCGCCGGCCTCGATGTCGGAGACCTCACCGCCGATCCGCTCGAGCAGTGGCACCGCTGGTTCGACCAGGCCACCGAGGCCGGCTGCGTCGAGCCCAACGCGTTCGTGCTGTCGCCCGACGGCGCCGCCGGCGCGCCCCCGGGAGGCTAACCACACACCCCCGGCGCGGACGAGCGGGGCATCTCGTTCTTCACCAACTACGAATCCGCGAAGGGCCGCGAGCTCACCGCCGAGCCGCGCGTCGCGATGCTGTTCACCTGGCTGCAGCTGCACCGTCAGGTGCGCGTGTCGGCCACCGTCGAGCGCCTGCCGGAGGCCGAGAGCGACGCCTACTTCGCGAGCCGGCCGCGTGCGTCGCAGCTCGGCGCCTGGGCGTCCGCACAGTCGACGGTGCTCGCGGACCGCGCCGAGCTCGAGGCGCAGGTGCTGGCGATGGAGGCCCGTTTCGCCGACCACGAGCACGTGCCCCGCCCTCCGCACTGGGGTGGCTTCTGTGCCCGTGTGCACGAGTGGGAGTTCTGGCAGGGCCGCCCGAGCCGGCTCCACGACCGGCTGCGCTATCGCCGACCGGGACCGGGCGAGCCGAGCTCGACCGCCGCCGGCTGGATCCTCGAACGCCTCTCCCCCTGACCCGCCCCGCGAAGGCGGTGAAGCTCGCAGGTGACTGCGCCGCTCACCTTGTGGGCAGTGAGGGTGGGGCCAGGTCGACTCGGCATGGACGA
>DAINND010000031.1:0-14984 GCA_036736065.1 Ilumatobacteraceae bacterium | reverse complement strand
GCACCCTCGCCCAAGCCCTCAGCGGTTCATCGACGGCGCAGCTTTCCCCGCCCTTATCATCTCCATCACGTCCTCGTCCGACACCTGCGGGAAGCGACGGTAGTGCAGGCCCACCGCCACAAAGGGCTGCGGCTGCGTGAGGCACACGATGCGTTCGCAAGCGCGGGCCAGCTCGGCCCCCGTCTCCGCCGGGGCCCCCGGCACGTCCACCCCCCTGCCGTTCATCGCTCCGCCGAGCGCGCGGGCGCGCGGCTGACCGTGGCGATCCGGGCGCTCAGCACGGCCCGCGAGGCCACCACCCCGGTGGACGGCGGGCGCTACGACACCGACACACCCATCGGCGCGCGCATCCGCGAGCTGCGCAAGGCGCAGGGCCGCAACCTGTCCGAGGTCGCAGCCGCCGTGGGCATCTCGGTGCGCTACCTGAGCAAGATCGCGAGCGACGTGTCGCGCCTCACCATCGCCGTGTTGAAGCGCATCGCCGACACCCTCGGGGTGCACATGAACTGGTTCTTCCACGCCGCGCCCGAGGGGCCCGACGACGAGCGCGACATCATCGTGCGTGCCGCGAACCGGCGCAACCTCACCTTCACCGGCCTCGGCATCACCGAGGAGCTGCTCTCGCCCAACCTCCGCGGACCGCTCGAGATGCTGATCAGCACCATCCACCCGGGTGCCGACAGCGAGTTCTACAGCCACGACGGCGCCGAGGCCGGGGTGGTGATCAGCGGGACGTTGCAGCTGTGGGTCCGCGACCACCACTTCGTGCTGCACGCGGGTGACAGCTTCGCCTTCCCCAGCACCGATCCGCACCGCTGCGCCAACACGGGCCGCACACCCGTGAAGGTGCTGTGGGTGATCACCCCGCCGCACTACTGACCCGGCTCAGGCCGCGCGGATGTAGGGGTCGTCGGCCACCTGGGCGCGCAGCCAGTCGCGGAACCGGCGCACCGGCAGCTGGTCGGCCTGCTCGGAACGGCACGTCAGGTACCACCGTCGGCGCTGGGGCACGGCCACGTCGAACGGGGTGACGAGACGGTTGCTGCGCAGGTCCGCCCCCACGAGGAAGTGGGGCACGATCGCCACCCCCTGACCGTCGATCGCCGCCTCGATCGCGAGCAGGTAGGAGTCGACGCGCACCGCGCCCGCGCCCGTCACCTCGGGCACACCGGCAGCCTCGAGCCAGGCCGAGCACTCGTCGACCGCGGTGTAGAGCTGGAGCAGCGAGTGGTTCACCAGGTCGGCGGGCTGGCGCAGGCCCATCCCGGCGCGGGCCAGCGAGGGGCTGCACACGGCGACGAGGCGGGCGTCGAACAGATGGGTGGCGTGCACCCCGGGTCGGTCGGGGTGCGCGGTGCAGACGATCGCGACGTCGCTCTCGTCGGCGGCGAACTCCCAGTCGAGGTGGCTGGTGTTGAGCCGCACCTTCACCTCCGGGTGGGTGGAGGTGAACGAGTGGAGGCGGGGGATCAGCCAGCGCACGGCCACGGTGACGTAGACCTGCACGTCGAGCTCGCGCGCGGCGCTGCCGAGGGTGACGAGTGCGGTGCCCTGCTCGAGGCGCTGCAGGGCCTCGCGGACATAGGGTTGGTAGAGCGTTCCGGCATCGGTGAGGGCGACGCGCCGGTGCTCGCGGCGGAACAGCGCCACACCGAGGCGTTGCTCGAGCTCGGCGATCTGGTGGCTGATGGCCGACTGGGTGACCGACAGCTCATCGGCCGCAGCGCGGAACGACAGGTGTCGCGCCGCGGCGTCGAAGGCCCGCAGGGCGGCCAACGGAGGGAGCGCGGTCATCGACTCACAATACATGAGCATCTCTCATCGACCAGTGAGCGGGATTCGCTTGTCGAGCCGTAGATCCCCATCCAGACTGCGTGCATCGACGTCGGCGGAGGTTCCCCCATGAGCGATGTTCAATCAGCAGCACGACGCGGCGGCCGGGACGCTCGGCGCGCCCTGCGCGCCGCACCACTCGCGCGCGACGTGCGGCCGGTCAACCCGGGCATGGAAGGCGGCCGCTACCAGGTGCTCACCGATGCCGAGGTGCAGCGCGTCCACCTCGCCGCGCTCGAGGTGCTCGAGACCATCGGGCTGGCCGACGCCATCCCGTCGTGCATCGAGCTGCTCACCGCCAAGGGGTGCTGGCTCGACGACCGTGGCCGCCTGCGGTTCCCGCGGGCGCTGGTCGAGGACACCCTCGCCATCGCCGGTCGGCACTTCCCGCTCTACGGCCAGGACCCCCAGCACGACATGGAGCCGTGGGGCCGCAAGGTCTACTACGGCACCGCCGGCGCGGCCGTCACCATCGTCGACCCGGTCACCGGCGAGTACCGCGAGAGCACGGCCCAGGACTGCTTCGACATCGCCCGCCTCGTCGACACGATGGAGCACATCCACTTCTACCAACGCACCGTGGTGCCCCGCGACCTGCCCGACCCGGCCGAGATGGACATCAACACGTGCTACCTGAGCGTGGCCGGCACCACCAAGCACGTCGGCACGTCATGGGTGCACCCCGACCACCTCAGGGCGTCCCTGCAGATGCTGCACCACATCGCGGGGGGTGAGAAGCAGTGGCGCGAGCGGCCCTTCGTCAGCCAGTCGAACTGCTTCGTCGTGCCCCCACTCAAGTTCGCGGCCGATGCCTGCCGCTGCCTCGAGGTGGCGGTCGAGGGGGGCATGCCGGTGCTGCTGCTGTCGGCCGGCCAGGCCGGCGCGACCGCTCCTGCGGCACTCGCCGGGTCGCTCGTGCAGGAGGTGGCCGAGGTGCTCGCCGGCCTCGTCTACGTCAACGCGATCGTGCCCGGCCACCCGGCCATCTTCGGCCTCTGGCCGTTCGTCAGCGACCTGCGCGCGGGGGCGATGTCGGGCGGCAGCCCCGAGCAGGCGCTGCTGTCGTCGGCATGCGCGCAGATGGCCCACTTCTACGACCTGACCGGTGGCACCTCGTCGGGCATCAGCGACGCCAAGATGCCCGATGTCCAGGCCGGTGCCGAGAAGGGCTACAACCATGCGCTCGTCGGCAACGCGGGCGCCAACCTCATCTACGAGGCGGCCGGCATGCACGCCAGCCTGCTCGGCTTCTCGCTCGAGGGCGTGGTGCTCGACAACGACGTGATCGGCTCGTGCCTGCGCACCATCAAGGGCATCGAGATCAACGACGACACGCTCTCGATCGACGTGATGCGCGCCGCCGTGATCGACGGCCCGGGCCACTACCTCGGCTCGGCGCAGACGCTCGAGATCATGCAGACCGAGTACATCTACCCGGCCATGCACGACCGGCTCAGCCACAAGGAGTGGGCCGAGCTCGGCCGACCGAAGGTGCTCGACCGGGCCATCGCCAAGGTGCAGGACGTGCTCGCCTCGCACTGGCCGAGCCACATCTCCGACGAGCTCGACGACGTCATCCGCGGCGAGCTGCCGATCCGGCTCGACCGCAGCACGATGCGGCGGCCCGTGCCGGCCATCAACGTGCCGGCCATCAACGTACCGGCCGATCCGGTCTAGACGGGCCCGATCCGCCGCCGGCCGGCACGGCAGCCCTCACTCCGAATGATGGCCATCCACGTCGGGCAGCTCCGGCCAGTCCGACCCTTCGACGTCGCGGATCCAGTCCGGGACGGCCACCTCGGCCCAGCGGTCGAGCAGCCGATGCGGGTCGACCACGCGCACCCGTCCGCGGCGATCGAGCCCGCGCAGCCAGGCCTCTTCGTCGCGCGCGGCATCGGCGAACCACTGCGGCACGCCGTAGCCGGGTCGTGCAGCACCGACGCGCGGCACCCGGCGCACAGCAGCCCTGAACGTCGCGAACCGTTCGAGCCGTTCGGCCACGGGGAGGTCGGACGTGATCCCGAGCGCGTTGAGACGACGCATCAACTCGACGTCGGCACCGATGCCGAGGTTGGCCGGCGGCGCCAGGTCGAGCCCGGCCACCGGGGCCAGGCCGCAGGCGGTGAGCAGCGAGTGGACCAGGTCCGGTTCGGGCGGGGACGGGCGTACGAGTCGGACGACCACCTCGTCGGCCGGGAGCAGGGCGACCAGCCGCGCCAGCATGCCGGGTGCCGTCATGGATCGTTGCGCGGCCACCGCTTCGTCGTCGAGCGGCCGCGTGGTCGCACCGTGTTTGATCGACTCCTGCCAGTTGGCATACCAGCGGTGCACCGGGGACGTGACGGTGAGCACCGCGGTCGTCGGAACACCGCCGAGCTCGTCGCGCAGTGCTGCTGCTGCCGCAGCGTCGAGACGGTCGAGCACCTCGGACGACACGATGAGTGTGTCGACGCCCAGGTCGGCGGAACGAGCGATCAGCGAGCGCAGGTGGACGGGGGAGATGCCCACGGCGCCGGCCGAGCCGAGCTGACGGCTGAGCCTGTCGTGCAGGATGCCGAGCAGCGTCCAAGCGATGAGCTCATGCCCCAGCTCGGGCGGGTCCATGAGCGGGAACCAGATGCCGTCGGTCGGCGTGCCGTAGGCGGCGCGCAGCGCGAGCTGGACCGTGGAGGTGCCGCTCTTGTGGAGCCCTGCGTGAAGGACGAGTCGAGCCGGCAATCGCCGACTCATGGCCGGCGAAGGAGAAGCCGCTTGGCGTGACGAGCGGGCCAGGTGACGGCGCGCCCGACCCGGTAGGCCTCAGAGGCGGTGAGCACCTCGACAGCCTCCTCGAGTCGTCTCAGCTCTGCTGCCGTTGCCTGCGCCGCCTCCGCCGACTGGCCGCTCAGGCGAGCCTCGAGGTCGCGAACCTTCACCTGCGCCTGCGCGAGCGCGGCGGTGGCCATTGCCAGCGCGGCACGCGCGTCCGCAGCCGAGGCGCGCTGCTCGGCCACCAGGGTGTGGAGCGCGGCGAGCTCGGCCTGGAGCCGCTCGTGGGAGGCTGCGGCGATCGCGTCGTCGACCGGCTCGGCAGGTCGGCTCACCTGCTCGAATGCCGCCGCTGCGCGCTCGCGGGTGAGCGACGCGGGCAGGTGCGGCCGGAGCTGCTCGTAGAGGTACTCGCTGTCGGTGGCGAGTCGCGGGTAGGCGAGCAGGCACACGTCGATCGAGTGCTCGACGCACCACTGCAACAACAGGGCCTGCCCCACGGCGACGGTGCGCATCTGAGACTCGATGTCGAGTGGGTAGAGCGCCCCGCCGGGCACGCGGCCCATCGCGTATCGGCCAGGAGGGAGGCCCTGCTCCGCAAGGTCGGCGAGCTCGTTGCGGAGCCGACTGGCGGCCACCGCGCGCAGATCGCGCACGGGGACGATGACTGCGTCGATGGTCACGTCGTCGAGGTCGAGCAGCGGCGCGATCTCGTAGAACCACGGGTCCTTCACCACGTAGGCCGAGCGATCGTCGAGCAGTGAGCGTTCGAGGCCTGCCCGTGGCCGATCGTGGTACGCCATGTCCGAGGGCCCGGTGTCGAGCCCGCACGCGCGGAGGTACTCGACCAGGAAGGTCGTGCCGGCCCGACCGGTGCCGGCGATGACCAGATGGCGGGTGGACGGCATGGTCTGCAAGCTACCGGCACCGATCGTTCAGCACCGGCGGCGTCAACGCCATCGGCGGTGCGGCACACTGGTCCGGTCATGGCTGCGCTGCGCGACCTCCTCCCCGCTGCGGGCTCCGACCCGAGCGAGGTGGTCGACGCGTTCGGCACGTGGGCGGCAACCACCGGTCGCCCGCTGTACCGCCACCAGGAGGACGCGATCCTGGCGCTGGCGATGGGTGACCACGTGGTGCTGGCCACACCGACGGGATCGGGCAAGAGCCTGGTGGCGATGGCCGGCATCGCGCTCGCCCTCAACGCCGGGCGACGGGCGGTGTGGACCGCGCCGATCAAGGCGCTGGTCGCCGAGAAGTTCTTCGACCTCGTCGACCTGCTCGGGGCCGACACCGTGGGCCTCGCCACCGGCGACGCGGCGATCAACGCCGACGCGCCCGGGCTGGGGTGCACCGCCGAGGTGCTGGCCAACCACGCCCTCGGCGTGGGCCCGGCGAGCGAGTTCGGCTTCGCCTGCCTCGACGAGTTCCACTACTACGCCGAGCGCGACCGGGGCTGGGCATGGCAGGTGCCGCTGCTCGAGCTGACCGGCTGCCAGATGCTGCTCGCCTCGGCCACGCTCGGCGACATGACCGCCATCACCTCCGACCTCGAGGCACGCTCGGGCCGGGCCGTCACCAACATCACCTCGGTGCAGCGCCCCACCCCCCTGCACCACCAGTGGCGGATGACCACCGCGGCCGACAGCGTGCTCGAGGCCGTCGAGGCCGGCCTCACCCCCGTCTACCTCGTGCACGCCACCCAGGCTGCAGCCATCGAACGCGCCCAAGGTCTGGTGAGCCTCAGCATCACCACCCGCGCCCAGCGCGAGGCGATCGCCGAGGCGCTGCGCGGTGAGCGGGTGCGCCGCGGCTTCGGCGAGACCCTCGATCGTCTCCTGCGCAACGGCGTGGGCGTGCACCACGCGGGCATGCTGCCGCGTCACCGGCGGCTCGTCGAGCGCCTGGCCGGCGCCGGGCTGCTACCGGTGATCTGCGGCACCGACACGCTCGGAGTGGGCGTCAACATCCCGATCCGCACCGTGCTGATGACCGCGCTCACCAAGTTCGACGGCACCCGGGTGCGCGTGTTCACGGTGCGCGAGTTCCGCCAGCTCGCCGGCCGAGCCGGCCGACCGGGCTTCGACCCCGACGGGCACGTGTGGGCGCAGGCGCCCGAGCACGTCATCGAGAACGCCAAGGCGCTGTCTCGTGCCGGGGACGATCCGAAGGCGCGCAAGAAGGCCACCAAGGCCAAACCACCCGAGGGCTTCGTGCACTACGACGAGGCCACGATGCAGCGCCTCATCACCGGCCAGCCCGAGCCGCTCACCTCGCGCTTCCGGGTCACGGCCGACATGGTGGCCACCGTGCTCGCCCGCCCCGACGGGCCGGCCGCGCTCAAGCGCCTGCTCGCCACCAACCACGATCCGCCGCAGCGGCGGCGCCAGCACACGCGTCGGGCGATCGCCGTGTACCGGAGCCTGGAGGCAGCCGGCGTCGCCGAGCGCCAGCGTGACGCCGCCGGCCGGTGCGCCGGCGTGCGCGTCGGCTCCCTGGTCGAGGGCAGCGACGAGCGCGCCGCCCTGCGCTTCTCCGCGCCGCTGATGCCGTTCGCGCTCGAGGTGGTCGCCACGTTCGACCGCGACGACCCGAGCTACACCCTCGACGTGGTGAGCGTCATCGAGGCGGTGCTCGACGACCCGCGCCAGATCCTGATGGCCCAGCAGTTCGCCGCCAAGGGTGCCGAGGTGGCTCGGCTCAAGGCCGAGGGTGTGCCCTACGAGGAGCGGATGGAGCGCCTCGACGAGGTCACCTGGCCGCAGCCGTTGCGCGAGCTGCTCGACAGCTGCCTCGAGCCCTACCGGGCCCGCCACCCGTGGGTGGCCGAGGGGCCGTCGCCCAAGTCGATCCTGCGCGAGATGCTCGAGACCGGCGACACGTTCGCCTCGTTCATCCGCCGCTACCGCCTCGATCGCAGCGAGGGTCTGCTGCTGCGCTACCTCACCGACGCGTGGCGCACCCTCGATCGGTCGCTGCCCGACGACGTCTACACCGACCAGCTCGAAGACGTCATCGAGTGGCTGGGGGCGCTCATCCGCGCCACCGACTCGACCCTGCTCGACGAATGGACGCTGCTCGCCGGTGAGCCCGTGCACGACCACCAGGCGCCGGAGGCGCTCACCGGCCTGCGCAGCGGCCCACCTGCCGCCTGGCGCACCGCTGTGCGCACGGCGGCATTCGGTTGGGTCGAGCTGCTCGCCCGCCGCGCCTACCCCGTGCTCGGCGAGCGCTGCGGATGGGACGAGGCCCGCCTGCGCGAGGCGATGGCGCCCTACTGGGCCGAGTACGACAGCATCGCCATCGACGCCGACGCTCGCGCGGCGCAGCATCTGCGCATCGTCGACGAACCTGACCGGTGGCGTGTCGAGCAGACCATCGTCGACCCGGCTGGCGATGGCGAGTGGCTGCTCACCGCCAGCGTCGATCTGGTGCAGGCCGAGCTCGATGGGGCGCCCACCCTGCGCCTCGTGCACCTCGGCTCGCAGCTCGACGGCTGACCCGGAGGCCGATGCCAGCCCGGCGCGTCACGCGGGGATGAGCAGACCGATGCCGACGCCGAGCGTCGACAGGCCGAACACCACGGCACCGATGGGGATCAGCCGGATGAGCGGTGTGGTGGGACCGTCCTGCGTGCGCGGCGCACCGCCGAAGAAGCCGCCGGAGACGAGCAGGGGCGACACGAACAGCCCGATGCGCAGCGCCCACACCAGCCCGTCGCCCATACGCGACTGGTCGAGCGCCAGTTGACCGATGATCGCGATCGTGACGAGCACCCCCGCATGGGCGTGGCCGGCACGGAAGTAGCTCACCTGCTCGGCGCTGAGCTGCTCGGTGCCGGCCTTGCGACGCAGGATGGAGAGCAGGAACGTCCCTCCGAACGCGATCGTGGGCAGGGAGATGAACGCGATGGCGATCATCCAGCGGGCGGCATCGGACATGGCTTCCTCCTGGGATCGGCTGTCGGCGACGCCGGTGGAGGAACAGTACGGGTCGAACTTGACAACGTCAAGCAAAGCTGGTGCCCGGCACCAGGCAACTCCGCACTCGGTAGTGTCGGCCCCGGCCGCTCCGGCGAGCGGACACCCGCTACCGACCCGACCGCGGCACGGAGCACTTCGGAGCCATGTCGTGACCCAGCCAGTCCAGATCGAGTTGCTGACCGGCCACCGGCAGCTCGCGCCCGTGCTCGCCGCCTGGCATCACGCCGAGTGGGGCCACCTCTACGCGGACGACGTGTGGAACCACGCCACCGCCGTCCGCGAGTTCGAGACGATGGCCGAGCCCGGCTCGCACGCCCTCACCTGGGTGGCCTTCGACGGCGACGGACGCGACCCCGGTGCGGTGCTCGGCTCGGTGTCGCTCCTCGCCACCGACGACCTGGCCGGCTTCGAGCACCTCACCCCATGGCTCGCCAGCATGTTCGTCGCACCGGCCGCACGTGGGCGTGGCGTGGCCGCGGCCCTGGCCGATGCGCTGCTCGTCGGCGCGCGGGCCGCCGGGCACGAGGTGGTGCACCTGTTCACGGCAGGCCAGCAGCAGTACTGGGCCGATCGTGGATGGAGCACGGTCGCCATGGTCGATGCCGAGGGGCACCCGGCCACGGTGATGGCGCGTACCACGCACCAGCGTGCAGCCCGGCGCGCCGTGAGCTCGCAGTGGTGCAGCGACCCCGACCACGGCGGGGCCTATTCGCACCTGCGCCTCGGCGGCACCCCCGCTCATCGGCAGCGCCTGGCCGAGGAGATCCTGCCTGGCCTGTGGTTCGCTGGTGAGGCCACGTCCGTGCGCCATCCGGCCACGATGCACGGTGCCTGGTTCTCCGGTGAGCGTGCTGCGGACCAGGTGCTCGCCGAGCCGGCTCGTCAACGTGTGGCCGTGGTGGGCGCCGGGCTCGCCGGCCTGGCGGCGGCACGCCGACTGCAGGTCGCGGGCCGCGACGTGGTGGTGCTCGAGTCGAAGCCGACAGTGGGCGGGCGCATCGTCACCGACCGCTCGACAGGAGCCGTGGTGCCGCTCGGTGGGGCCTGGCTGCACGGCAACGAGGGCCACCCGCTCCGCCATCTGGTGACGAGCCTGCACGACGACTGGGAGCACCCCGCGTTCTTCGCTGCCGGGGTGGGTCGGCTGGACGAGGCGCAGGTCGCGCTGGTGGCCGCCGCCTACGAGCAGATCCACCACGCGTTCGCCGCAGCCGATCCGGCCGAGAGTGTCGCCGTGGTGCTCGAGCGCACGCTCGGCGCGGCCGCCCTACCGCCCACGGTGCGCGACGCCGCGGCGACGCTGGTGACCTTCGAGTGCGAGAGCCTGTACGGCGCGCCGATGCACGACCTGGCGGCCAACGGTGGCTTCGAGGACTACGAGCTGCCCGGCGGCGACCATCTGGTCACGTCCGATCTGGGTGCCATAGCGGTGCAGTTGGCCGACGGCCTCGACATCCGGCTCGGCCACCGCATCCGCACGGTGCGCTACGACGACGACCACTGGATGGTCGACGAGCTCGTGGTCGACGCCGTGGTGGTGACGGTGCCCATCGGTGCGCTCGGGGCCGGCCGGATCACGTTCGAGCCGAGCCTGCCCGACGACGTCCGACAGGCGATCGCCTCGATCGGCACCGGCCCCATCGCCAAGGTCTTCGCCACGTTCGACGAACCGTGGTGGCCGCCCGATCAACCGATCCGGCTCAGCGGCACCGCCGTGTTCGGCATCGTGATGGACGTGTCGGCGGCGACGGGCCGACCCACGCTGGTGTGCTTCGCCGTGGGCGACGCTGCACGACGCGTCGAGGAGCTCACTGAGCACGAGCTGTGTCGCCTCGTCGACCGCGAGCTCGACGCAGTCGGACTGACCGCCTACGCCGTCGCGCCGTCGCGCGGGTGAGCGCATGTCCGCCAGCAGCGGACAGGGTGGGCTCGTGGGGCCCGGCTCGGTGACAACGGGGCTGCGTCCGAGCGCACAGCTAGGCTCATCGGTCGGCGCCGGGCGAGGGCCGGACACGACGATGGTGAACGCCGATAGCGACCCACAACCACGAGTTGGCGTAGCGATCGTCGGTGCGCAGAAGTGTGGGACCACCACACTGGCGGCGTTGCTCGCCGAGCATCCCCAGCTCTGCCTGGCTGCCGGCAAGGAGGCACACCTGTTCGACCAGCCCGACGTGCAGGCGCACGGGCTCACCACGGCCGACATCGACCACTGGTGGCCGCACCGCACACCGGGCCAGCTGCTGCTCGACGCCACCCCGGCGTACCTCTACCTACCAGGCTGTCTCGAGGCGTTGGTCCGTCACTCGCCCGCGGTCCGCGTGATCGTCGTGCTGCGCCCACCGGGTGCGCGGGCGGTGTCGCACCATGGCCACGAGCGACGGCTCGGGGTGGAGAAGCGATCGTTCCTCATGGCGATGGCGCTCGAACGGCGTCGGCTGCGTCGCTCGCCCGACCCACTGGCCCCGGATTCGGCACAGCGGCACGCGTCGTACCGCGACCGGGGAAGGTATGCCGCGCAGCTGGCGAGGCTGGCGTCGCTCACCGAGCACTCCCATGTGGTGCTCTTGCACGACCTCGTCGCCGAACCGCAGCGGGTGATGGACGAGATCCACCGATTCCTCGGTGTCGCGCCCCATCCGGTGGGTGAGGTGCCGAGGTTGAACCCGGGTGATGGACGGCGACGGCGGGTAGCCACCGCCGTGGCTGGGTGGTGGATGCGTCGCGAATCGGCGGCCGCCGAGCGGGCGCTCCGCGCGCCGGCGGGTTCGCTGCGATGACCGGGATCGTGTTGGCGGGCATGCACCGTTCGGGCACGTCGCTGACGGCCGGCCTGCTGGCCGCCGGTGGCTGGCATCCCGGTGAGGTGACGCTGGTCGGTGACGGCGAGCAGTACGAAGAGGACGCCACGTTCGTCGCCCTGCACCGGAAGTGGCTCGACGCGTGCGTGCCGCCGGGTGATGGGCACCGCGACTGGGGAGTGAGCGACGGTGGTGCGGTCGATCTCGCCGCTCGCTCGGCCGAGGAGCGTGCCGAGCAGGCTGAGGCGGCGCGCGAGTTCGCCGAACGGCGCGACCGGGAGCGGCCGCGGTGGGTGGCGAAGGATCCGCGGGCATCGCTGTTCCTGCCGGTGTGGGCCGAGGTCGATGCAGTGCGGTTCCTGCTCGTCTACCGCGCGCCGTGGGACGTGGTCGACAGCGCAGTGCGGCTCGGTGCCGAGGTCTTTTGCCGCCGGCCGCGCCTCGCCTTGCAGGCCTGGCTCGACCACAACCAGCGGCTCGCCTCGTTCGCTGCCGAACACCGGCAGCGGTGCGTGGTGATCGCCTCCGAAGCGCTGACGTTCGACACCGCGGATGTGTGGCGACTGCTCGACGACCGGTTCGGCCTCGATGGCGCCGCACCCCGCGATCTGGTGGATCCGCAGCGCTACGTGCGCCGCGGCGACGACCATCCGATCGCCGAGCTCTACCGGGAGGTGCACCCAGAGGTGTGTGGCGTGCTCGACGAGCTCGATCGGCTGGCCGATCTCCCCCGCCTGCGTGCTGCGTCGACCTCACCCGGTCGAGCTGCCCGGGGGGGCACGCTGCCCGCCGGCCGTGGCGTGCAGGTGATCGTGCCGTGTCGCGACGACGGCGACTTCGTGCTCGAGGCGATCGCCTCGGTCGACGACTGCGCGACGCGGGCCACGGACGATGCAGGGCGTCCTCAGGTGGAGCTGACGGTGGTCGATGACGGGTCGACCGATGCCGAGACACGGCGAGTGCTCGACGCGTTGCACGCGTCGGGCCGTCACGTGGTCACGACCACGGGGGTCGGCCTGGCCGCGGCACGCAACGCCGCGCTGGCCACGAGTCGAACGGCAGGGGTGATCCCGCTCGATGCGGACAACCGGCTGCGCGCCCCCTTGGTCGACGCCCTCGCCCGGATCGTCGACGACCGGGCCGACATCGTCCACGGGCGGTGGCAACGCATCGGGATGGACCGTGCCGTCGTGACGCCGCCGGTGATGACGCTCGACGCGCTGGTGCCCTACAACACGATCGACGCGTGCGCGCTGATCAGCCGTGCGCTCCTCGAGCGGACCCGCGGATGGGACCCGGCGCTCAGGTTCTGGGAGGACTGGGATCTGTGGCTGGGTGCCCTGGAGGCGGGCGCCCGCGTCGAGCGCCTGTCGGCGGTGACGTTCGACTACCTCGTGCGGCCCGGTGCGTTGAGCACGGTGCCGTACACCGACCCCGCGGCACGGATGGAGGTCGTCGAGCACATCGTCACCCGTCGGGCCGAGCTGCTCGGCCCGCCCCTGGCCCGCCTCGTGGGCCAGGCGCAACGCAGTGAAGTCGCCGTGGCCGGCCGCGGGGCCGCTCGGAGCGACCTCGAGCAGGCCTACGTGCGGCTCGAGGCTCACCACCTGCAGCTCGCCGAGGAGCATCGCGGCCTCGCCGACGCGTATCGGGCGCTCGAGCATGCCCACGCTGGCGCGCTCGCGCATGCGGCAGCGAGCGACGTCGAGTTGGCTGCGATCCGCAGCCGGCTGCTGTTCAGGACGATCGACCCGATCGCGCGACGCGTCCGCCGATTCCGGCCGGTGGACGCCGTCCTCGCACGCCTGCGGCGACGGCTCGGCTGAGCGCATCGCCACTGACGGTGGGTCCTCGGTCGGCGTGACCGGATGGCGGTCAAGGCGGGCCGGCGTCCGCCACCACCTGTTCGCGCCCGACGGCCACCTCGTTGCGCCCCGTCCACAGCGCCAGCATCACGGCTGCTACGGCGACGGTGAGGACGACGACGTAGACCGACCACGGCATCTGTCGACCAGCAGCGACGATGTAGACGTCCGGGGCGACGAAGCAGGCGACTGCGAGAGGCGCCCACAGTGCGGCATGGCGGTGACGCCGGTCGACGAGCGCACTGATGGTGCGCGCACTGGCGATGGCGTACGGCACGGACGAGCCGAGGTCGACCAGCGCGTAGACCACCGGGTGCACCCCGTACTGCTCGAGCCACTGCCACACGGCGACGATCCGCAACCCGCTCCAGCCGAGGACCAGCACGAGCCACCAACGCTCGAGGCGTTGCCGACGCGAGCGGCTGCGGCGACCGATCGGCGCCGGTGAGGTGTGCAGCGGGCGCCCCATGACCCGGTCACCGTAGGCCAACTTCCCCGACGACGCGTCCGATGCCCGCTCGATGTCACTAGGGTGCTCTCCGTGCCCCTGCCCCGTGCCCGGCCGTCGGACCTGTCGGTCTGCCGCCTCATCCACGCCCTCACGGTGAGCGGGATCGTGGTGGGCATGCTCGCGTTGCTCGCCGTGGTCGACGACGCGCCGCGTGCTGCAGTGCTGTGGTTGGTCCTGGCACAGGTGATCGACGGCATCGATGGGCCGCTCGCCCGGCGCTTCGACATCTCCACCGTCATCCCCCGCTACGACGGTCACATTCTCGACATCGTCATCGACTACGTGACGTGCGTGCTGGTGCCGGTCACCTTCGTCTGGCAGTTCGACCTGGTCCCGCACAATGCTGCTGGCGGCCTGATCATCGCCTTCGTGCTCACCAGCTCGGCGATGTGGTTCAGCCGCACCGACATGCAGACCGACGACAACTGGTTCCGCGGCTTTCCGGCGGGATGGAACCTGGTGGTCCCCACCCTCTGGCTGCTCGACGCACCGTTCGAGGTGACCGCCGTGGTGCTCGTGGCCCTGTCGGTGCTGTCGGTGAGCGACGTCGAGTTCGCCCATCCGATGCAAGTCGTCCGCCACCGGCCGGTCAGTGTCGCCGCGATGGTCGTCTGGCTGGGTGCGATCGTCGGCCTCACGATCGACGCCCCGCGCGAACCGAACCTCGTCACCGGTGCGTTGCTGCTCGTGGGCCCGCTGTGGATCGTCGGTCAGACAGCGGCGCGCTTCGTCGCCGGCCGTTCGGGGCTCGACGGCGAGCCCGTTGCGGTGACCTGAGCCGACCTGTCAGCTGCTGCAGGCCGACGAGCAGTCGGTGCAGTCGATCCCCTCGTCGGTGAGCACCACACCGACCTCACCGTCGTCGGCCACGAGCGATCCGGCGGGGTGCATGAGACGCGAGCGGCACTCGATCGTGCCATCGGCCCAGCGGATGGCGGTGAGCTCTGCGGGCACCGGCTCGACGCCGGCGGTCCACGTCAGCTCGTCCGACGGCCTGGACGGGCGCGGCGTCGAGTTCGGTGCGGGCTCGCGGTGTGCGGTCACTGGTCCGATGCTACGGGCTGCCCCCTCAGCAGAGTCGCGGCCGGATCACCGTCAGGTGAGCTGCCGCGCGGCGCTCCGGCGAAGGCCAGGCGGCCCACTGCTGCGCAGCAGCACCCGGTCGAGCTGATCGGGTCGCGGTCCGACGAGCACGACCGAGCTGCCGTCGAACGGGTCGAGCCGGTGCAACAACCTGGCATCC
>DAINND010000030.1:0-15021 GCA_036736065.1 Ilumatobacteraceae bacterium | reverse complement strand
CGGACGAGCCGTTCGGGCTCGCGCTCCGCGCTTACGCCCCCACCCCGCGCCACGCCGAGCGCCACCTCGAGGCATGCCTCAGCCTGCGTGACGAGCACGGCACCCCGGTGCCCGGCTATGGCTGGATGTTCCCCGCCGGCGACGGCACCGTGAACATCGGCGTCGGCGCGCTGAGCACGATGAAGGGCTTCAAGAAGCTCAACCTGAATCGATTGCTCGACCAGTACGCGGCGATCGTGCGCCCCACGTGGGATCTCGGCGACTACCTCGACAAGCCCCGCGCCTGGCGCCTGCCGATGAGCAGCACCCGCCGCCACGGGCCCGGTTGGGTGGCCGTCGGCGATGCCGCCGGGTTCGTCAACCCGATGAACGGCGAAGGCATCGACTACGCGCTCGAGAGCGGCATGCTCGCCGTCGAGCAGCTCCTCGCCGACCCGGCCACTGCACCCGCGGCCTACGACCGCCTCGTCGGCGAGCGCTTCGACGCGTTCTTGCGCACCGGCCGGCGGTTCAGCTTCCTCATCGGCCACCCGTGGCTGCTGAAGCCCGGGCTGCGCATCGCGGTCGGCACGCAGAAGGCGGCCGACATCACGCTCGCGGTGATGGGCAACCTCATCGACAACCGCACACCGGGCGCGGCCGGACGGGTGATGCGCCTCGCCGACACCACGTTGCGCCTCGCCGATCCCGTGCTGCGCCGCACCCGCGCCAAGGCCTGAGCCGGCGCGCTACGCCAGACCCGGCCGTTGTCAGACCCAGCCGCCGGCGTAGCCCACCCACTGCCCGGTCGTGAACCGGCTGGTGCCGTCCAGGAACACGGCGCAGAAGGCGGCGAACTCGTCCATCGTGCCGAGTCGCTTCATCGGCACCTGGGCTTCGATGCGCGCCCGCACCTCGGGGTCGGTGGCACCCGATGCGGCGAGGAACCCGGGGAAGTCCATGAAGTTGGTGCCCACGGCGTTCACCTGCACGTTGAGCCCGGCCACCTCCTCGGCGACGTTCTTGGCCATCATCGTCGCCCCGGCGCGCACGGCCGAGTAGAGCGCCGCACCGCGGGTGGGTCGGCCACCGGCTGCGCTGGTGATCATCAGCACCTGACCGTCACGCTGGGCCACCATCGGCGCCACGACGGCTTTCAGGAAGTGGTACGGCGCCACCATGCAGCCGCGGTAGAGCTTGTCGAGCTGCTCGGGGGTGGACTCGAGGAACCGGCCGGTGATGATCTGCCCGGAGAACGCCGCCGCCGCATGGACGGCGCCGAAGCGGGCCAGTCCGACCTCGACGAGGCGCGGTGCCGTCGCCGGGTCGGCCAGGTCGCGCACATCGGGCACCACCTCGACGGCGGCACCCATCGACTCGAGCTCGTCGACGAGCGGCGGCTTGGCGTTGCCCAGGACGAGGTCGTGCCCGCGCGCGGCGAGGGCTCGGGCGAGGGCGGGGCCCACGTACAGGTCGGCATCGGCGACGAGTGCGACACGGCGGGTCTCGGTCATGGCCGCGACCGTACGTTCTGTCACCCACTCTGTCCATTGTCGGCCCCGCATCCGACGCAGTGGGAACCGCGACGGGCCCGGAGACGTCAGACTGTGGCATGAAGCCGAACACGTCGCACCTCTTCCTCGCGATCGCCACTGCGGGACTGTTCACCCTCGCCGCCTGCGGTGACCCCACCAGCGAGCCCGCCGACTCCGTCCCCGCCACCACCGCCGCCGGCACGCCCGGCACCGACCAAGGGAGCACCCCGATGCCCACGCCCGGCACCGACCTCGCCGCCCTGCTCACCGGACGCGCCTTCCTGGCGCAATCGGCGACAGGCATCACCCTCGCACCCGACGCCACGCTGCGCGTCGAGTTCCTCGACGGCCAGGTGTCGTTCAGCGGCGGCTGCAACGGCCACTCCGGCCAGGCCACCTTCGCCGGTGACCAGCTCACCGTCGGCCCGATGATGTCGACGATGATGGCCTGCGACCAGCCGCTCATGGACCAGGACGCCGCGGTCGCCGCCTTCTTGAACGCAGGTGTCACCGTGCTGCTCGACGGCGACAACCTCGCGCTCACCGGCGCCGACGGCTCGCGCATCGAACTGCTCGACCGCGTGGTCGCCGACCCGGACCGTCCGCTCGAGGGCACCACCTGGGTGGTCAGCGGCGTGATCAGCAACGAGGCCATCAGCAGCGGCTGGGGCGAGGCCGAGGCGTCGATCACGATCGTCGACGGCCAGGCCCAGGTGAACGCCGGTTGCAACCGTGGCATGGCGACGGTCACGATCGGCGAGGGCACCATCACCTTCGGACCGCTCGCGCTCACCAAGATGCTGTGCGACGACGCGGCCATGCAGCTCGAGACCGCCGTCACCACGGTGCTCCAGGGTGAGGTCGCCTTCGACATCGAGGCCGCCACCCTGACGCTGACGAACGGCGCCGACGGCCTCACGCTCATCGCCGACGAGGGCTGAGCGGAGCAGGTCCGCAGCACCGGATCACCCGGGGGATTCCCGAGGGAATCCGAGCCCTTCGCAACGACAGAACGCGCTCAGGACGGACATGTCTGAGAGCCATCATCATCGGCCCCGGACTGCGGACATCGCGGTCCGGGGCCGACTCCCTTTTCGGCACGACGCACCGCCCAGCACGTCGTGGCAGAGCCTCTGTCACAATCGAGGGGCACTTGCTACGGTGGGCCGATGCACGCACTGCGCACACCCGACGAACGGTTCAGCGGGCTGCCCGACTTCCCGTTCGCGCCGCACTACGCCGAGGTGGCCGCGATCGCGGGCGACCCGAGCGGCAGCACGTTGCGCGTGCACTACCTCGACGAAGGCCCACGTGACGCCGACCCCGTGCTGCTGCTCCACGGCGAACCGAGCTGGTGCTACCTCTACCGGCACATGATCCCGCCGCTCGTCGCTGCCGGCCATCGCGTCGTGGTCCCCGACCTCGTCGGCTTCGGCCGCTCCGACAAGCCCACCGAGCGCAGCGACTACACCTACGCCCGCCACGTGGCCTGGATGCGCGAGCTCGTCGTCGACCACCTCGACCTGCGCGACATCACCTTCTTCGGCCAGGACTGGGGTGGCCTGGTCGGGCTGCGCCTCGTGGCTGGTGATCCGGAGCGCTTCGCTCGCGTGGTGGTGGGCAACACCGGCCTGCCCACCGGCGACCGCCCACCGAACAAGGCGTTCCTCGCCTGGCAGCAGTTCTCCCAGACCGCGCCGACGTTCCCGATCGGGGCGATCATCAACGGTGGCTGCACCACCGACCTCTCCCCCGAGGTCGTCGCGGCCTACGACGCGCCGTTCCCCGACGACAGCTACACCGCCGGGGCGCGCATCTTCCCCTCGCTCGTGCCCACCAGCCCCGACGACCCCGAGCACGGAGCCAACGTCGCCGCCTGGGAGGTGCTCGAGCGCTTCGAGCGCCCGTTCCTGTGCGCGTTCAGCGACAGTGACCCGGTCACCAAGGGCGGCGAGCGGGCGTTCCTCGGCCGCGTGCCCGGCGCCGAGGGCCAGCCGCACACCACGATCGAAGGCGGCGGCCACTTCCTGCAGGAAGATCGCGGGCCCGAGCTCGCCGCGGTGATCATCGACCTGATCGAACGGACACGTTGATGCTCGGCACGACCCGCTACGAGACGCGCATCGCCCGGCCCGCCGCACAGGTGTGGGCCCTCGCCGGTGACGCTGCCCGCCTGCACGAGTGGTTCCCCGGCATCGTCGCCTGCCAGGTCACCGGCACGCAGCGGATCATCACGATGGAAGCCGGCATGTCGCTGCCCGAAGAGATCGTCTGCTGCGACGACACCATCCGCCGCTTCCAGTACCGGATCACCGCGCCGATCTTCCAGCACCACCGCGGCACGATCGACGTGATCGACCTCGGCGACGACACGTGCCTCGTCGTCTATTCGACCGAGTGCGACCCGCGCACCATGGCCCTCGTCATCGGCGGCGGCACCGCCGGCGCGCTCGACGAGTTGAAGCGGCAGATGGAGAGCGGCCAGCACGATCCCCACCCGACCAGCACGGAGGCCGACTGATGGGTCGCAAGATCCTGTTCATCACGACCGACCAGCAGCGCTACGACACCCTCGGGTGCAACGGCGGCACGCTGTCGCGCACACCGGTGGTCGACGGCCTCGCCGCCCAGGGCGTCAACTACCACCGGGCGCACCCGCAGAGCGTGGTGTGCATGCCGTCGCGCAGCACCATGCTCACCGGCCAGCACCCGAGCACCCACGGGGTGTGGATGAACGGAGTGCCGCTGCCCGAGACCGCCCCCTCGGTGGCCGAGGTGCTGCAGGGCGCGGGCTACCGCACCGCGATCATCGGCAAGCCGCACTTCGAGCCGTTCCTCGACCCGTTCGGCCGCTTCCCCGAGAACGGCTTCGCCCGCCAGGGCACGTTCGGCCCGCACCGCGGCTTCGAGCACTTCGAGTCGGCCACCCACGGCGCCGCCGGCCAGCTGCACTACGCCCGCTGGATCGCCACCACCCACCCCGAGGCGATGGGCATGTTCTACCCGGTGCTCGACGGTTCACTCGAGGTCAACGCGATGGGTGGCGGCGACACGGGTGCGCCGCAGGTCTGGACCAACGCCATCCCACGCGAGTGGTACCACACCGACTGGGTGGCCGACCGCACGATCAGCTGGCTCGACTCGCTCGGGGCCGACGACGACTGGTTCTGCTGGATGAGCTTCCCCGACCCGCACCACCCCTGGGATCCGCCGAAGAGCGAGCTGCACCGCGTGCCGTGGCGCGACGTCGACCTGCCCGCCGGCTACATCGCCGACCCCGCCGAACGTGAGGCGGTGCTCGACACCAAGCCACGCCACTGGCGGGCCTGGTACGACGGACGGCTGGTGAGCAACTACGAGGCGCCGCTGTCGTGGGTACCGGCGACGATGACCGCCGACCAGGTGCGCGAGGTCAACGCCGTCAACGCTGTCGAGGTCGAGCTGATCGACGAGGCGATCGGCCGCGTCCTCGCCGCCAGCACCGCACGGGGATGGACCGACGACGTCGACATCGTGCTCACCACCGACCACGGCGAACTGCAGGGCGACTTCGGCCTGTTGTTCAAGGGCCCCTACCACGTCGACGCGCTCATGCGCCTGCCGCTCATCTGGCGGCCGGCACCGTCGAGCGGTGTCGTCGCGTCGGACGTCAGCCGACCCGTCGGCCTGGTCGACCTGGCCCCGACGTTCTGCACGATCGCCGGGGTGCCCGTGCCCGAGTGGATGGAGGGACGTCCGCTGCCGGTCGACGACGCCGACGCCGACCGGCGTGGCTTCGAGCGCGTGCTCACCGAATGGGACAGCAACCTGTTCGGCGTCGACGTGCACCTGCGCACCATCTACCGCGACGGCTGGGTGTGCAGCACCTACCTGCCCGGCTACAGCCACGACGGCACCGAGGGGGAGCTCTACGACCTGGCGAACGATCCCCTGCAGCGGGTCAACCGCTGGGACGATCCGGCCTGCGCCGCGCTGCGCAGCGACCTGCTCGCCGACCTGTGGGACCACCAGCCGGCGCTCGTGTCACCGTTGCCGCGCGTCGTCGCCCCGGTCTGACCCGTCCCGGTGTCAGTCCGCCCACGGGCGCGAGTTGATCGCCACGACCATCGTCGAGCCGACGACCGCCACCGTGGTCATCCACGGTGAACCGAAGGGCTCCTCGGCGGCCCACAGGACCGATCCGTCGGCGGTCGACAGGGCGGCGAGCGATCCCTCCCACAGCGTCACCACGGTCGTGCCGACGGTCAGCTGCGGCTCGCCGAAACCGGCCTTGTCGACCCGCCAGCGCTCGCTGCCGTCGCGCAGGAGGTGGGCGACGAGCTCGGGCGTGTCGAGCGCGTTGACGACGACGATCCCGTCGCCGATCGCCAACAGCTCACCGTACGACGCCCGTCCAGGCGCCTCCCACAGCAGCTCCCCGGAGAAGGCGTCGAGGGCGCGGATCCTGCGGCCGTTGTCGATCGTGCCGACGACCACACTCTCGGCGGCCACCGGGTGATCGGTCTGCGGACCGACCCAGCGGACGGCTCCGGTGGCGATGTCGAGGGCGGTCAACGACTGACCGGTGGGGATGGCGATCGTGCTGTCCCACACGACTGCGGGGCTGCGCGCCACACCCACCCCGGAGTAGTCGGCGAACACGACGTCGCTCGTCCAGACCTCTGCGCCCGTCGCCCGATCGATGCCACGCACGACCGGTGGCCCACCGGCGCCGGGGTCGACGCCCGCGACCACCGCCACCGTCTCGCTCTGGCCGAGCACCATCAGGCGCTCGTCGAGCTGCCAGACCACGTCACCCGTGTCGGCGTCGAGGCCGGCGAGGCCGATGCCACCCGTGTCGTCGCCGATCCCGCTGAGCACGATGCCTCCTGCGGTGGCCGACCCGACGGGCATCGCCGTCGGCTGCCCGGCCACCGGACGGCGCCACCGCTCGGTGCCGTCGGCGAGCGAGCGCACGACGACCTCCTCTCCGGGGAGCGTCAACTCGGAGAGCACCACCACCTCGTCGGACGAGCCGACCACGTCACGGAACAGCTCCGCGGTCGAGCACACCGCCCACTGCACCTCGCCGGTCACCAGATCGACAGCGCCGGCGGCCGGGAGCTCGCCCTCGGCACAGGTCGACACCGGTCCGGGTGCCGTGGTCGGCGCGTCCGTGGTCGGCACGCTGGGCGGCGCCGAGGTTGGCGCAGTGGTCGTCGCCGCGACCGTGGAGGAGATCTCCGTCGGCGCCGGCGTCGTACCCGTGGAGCTGCGGTCACCGCAGCCACCGAGCGCGACCATCGCCACCACCACGATCGCTCCGACGTCCGACACGCGCCGCCTGGTCACGGACATGACCGTAGGCATGCCCGATCGAGGTTCGACAGGGTCGTTCGGCCCTTCGCCACCGACGCGGACGTCACCGCCCGGCACGGATGGGCACCTGGCCGTGATGGCTGCTAGGCACGGGGCATGCGCATGCGTGCCCTGATGGTCGTCGGAGCGGTGACGCTGGCTGCGTGCGGCGCCGAGGCCGCCGACACGGCCGAGCCCGGCGCTGTGACGGTCGCACCCGCTGCGTCGATCGACCCGACCACGACCGTGCCGGCTCCTGCCGCCACCGATGCACCGGCCACCTCGGCACCGGCCCCGACCACGACCATGGCGCCCACCACGGTTCCCGCCGACCGCACGCTGTTCGCCTTCACCGAAGCAGGCGATGTCGCCGACTGGGGCACCGTCAACGACACCGTCATGGGTGGGGTCTCGTCGAGCACCACCTCGTGGGAGGCCGGCGCGATGGTCTTCCGCGGCGAGCTCTCGCTCGACAACAACGGGGGCTTCACCTCCGTGCGCGGACCGATCGTGACCGAGCTCGGCGAGGTGCTCGCCGACGCCGACGAGGTGGTCGTCGACGCCACCGGTGACGGCAAGACCTATCTGCTCCAGCTGCGCACGGTCGATGACGACCTCTACGTGCAACGCTTCGCCACGTCCACCGGCGTGGACGGCAGCTACCGCCTGCCCCTCGGTGACTTCGAGCCCGTCGGCCGTTTCCTCGACCCGCTGCCCGGTGCGCCTGCGCTCGATCCGAGCCGCGTCGCGCAGTTGGTCATCTACCTGCTCGACAAGCAGGAGGGCCCGTTCGAGCTGGCGGTGCGGCGCATCGCCGCCGCGTGAGCCCGCCCTACGCGCGCGCGGCCCAGGGCAGCTCGCAGGCCTGACCCGTCTCGATCCGCTCGTGGAGGATCGGGCAGGCGTGCGCCCCTGCGGCCCACGACGGCAAGACCGCCGAGTAGAGGCCACTGCCGCCGGCGACGGCCAGCAGGATGCGCTCGGGCGCGGGCACGGCGGGCACCGGATCGTCGTCGTCGCCCCGCCCCGCGAACATCGGGTTCAGGTCGCGCAGTCGGCCCCGCGGGTTGACCGCCAGTCGGCACAGCTCGCGCTGCACCTCGGCGCGACCGAGGCCGGCGCGGGCCAGCACGGCGGCGTGATCGGGATTGAGCAGCACGGCCACCGACCCGGCCCGGAAGAACGCGTTGTTCGAACCGGTGGTGGCGATCGCTGCGGCAAGCACGCGCAGCAGCCGCGCCGGCGAGTCCGGCGAGTCGGCGTCGTCGACGAACACCACCGAGTGCGGCGCCTCGACACCGACGACGGTGACCACCGAGTCGTCGGGCGCGAAGCCGGCCGCCACCGAGAGCGGCTCCCACGGCGACGCCGTCTCGTCCTCGGCGAGGCACATCGTGAACTTGCCGGGATGGCCGAGCAGCGCCATGTCCGACACGCCCGGGCGGGCCCCGCCGATGTTCATGAGGCACAGGCGCACGGCGCGCCCGATCGAGGCGTTGGCCCGGTGGCCGGGCCCGAGCGCGCCGAAGCCGCTGGCGACGTCGCACGCCTGCGGCAGCGGACCGTTGAGCACGATGAGCGGCGACACCGAATGGGTGGTGGCCTGCACCTCGGCCAGGTCGAACTCAGGACGGAGCAGGGCGCGCAGCGTGGCCACCACGATGGGCATGTGGTCGGGCACGCACCCGGCCATCACGGCGTTGGCCGCCACCGTCTCGACGGTGGTCGCGGCGCCGAGCGGGCCCATCGTGCCGAGGTCGATCGACGCGTCGAGGCCGCTGGCGAGCACCATCGCGGCCACACGGTCCGGGGTGGGGATGACCACCGGCAAGCCGTCGGTGCAGCCCAGCTCGTGGAGCAGCTCGAGCGCGGCTGCCTCGTCGACGGCGTCGAGCATCGCCATCAGCCAGCGCTCGCCGTCGGAGGGTTGTCCGGCGCCTCGGCGCCGCGGAGCACGGCGGCGATGCGTGGCGCGAGCCGGGCGGCCAGCTCGGTCATCGCGGCGGCACCGGTGCCGGCCACCGGGTGCGGCAGGCGCAGCCGGGGCACGTCGGGCATCCGGTTCGAGCGGGCGACCTGATCGCCCTGCAGCCAGAACGCGTCGGTCACGAGCGACACGACCGCTCGGTCCATCCTCGCCAGTTCGATGCCGTCACGCACGGTGCCGGACGTGCAGCTGCCTCAATGGCCGTAGACCGCGACCACGGCGGTGCACGCCCCGGCGATCTCGCCGAGTTGCTCCGCACTCGCCAGGGCCGACGCATTGCCCTTGTTCCACACCCGCACGTCGACGCCGTCGAGCTCGGTCTGCAGGGCCCGGCCGAGGTGCTCGCAGAACGCCACCGAGTCGGGGAAGCCGTTGGCGAACAAGCCGACGGTGTCACCCGGTGCGAGCGCTGCGACGGCACGGTACGGGTCGACGGGCCCGGTGAGCACGCCGCGCGGGTCGTGGAACTCCATGTCAGCAGTGTCGCACAGCGCCTGCCGGCGACGACGGCTCAGCCCGGCTGGAACGACTGCGTCGCTGCGGCCTGTCCATCACCGAGCAGGGTCATCGGGCTGCGGCCACCATCGATGTAGCCGAGGGCGTAGGCCCCTGGCTCGTAGCCGATCAACCGCTGGATCCGCTCGGGGAAGCTACGCACCTCGTCGAGGGTGTACGACAGGTACTGGTTCTCCTCCTGGCGCAGCCAGCCGAGGACGTAGTCGACGTTGACGCCGACGCGCACCTCGTCGCTCACGTTGGCCCCGCCCCCGTGCACCGTCGAGCCGAGGTACATCACCACCGAGCCGCGCGGCATCTCCGCCGGCAGCGTGTCGGCAGGCGTGTACGTGGTCTCGTCGGGGGTGCGGTGGCTGTCGGGGACGACGCGCGTGGCGCCGTTGGCCTCGTGGAAGTCGGTGAGCGCCCAGATCGTCGACACCTCGACATCGACGTCGCGCGGGAACGGGAAGAAGTCGAAGCACCAGTGGTCGCGGTGCAGCATCTGGGCGGGCGAGTCGGGCCCGATCGCGATCGACTGCGTGAGGTGCAACTGGAAGGTGGTCTTCTTCGGCCACAGCACCCGGTCGACCACGTCGAGCACGACGGGATGGGCGACGAGGGCCGCACTCGTGGGGCAGCGGCTCAACAGGGCGCCCGTGCGGCGGGTGTTGCGGCCGGAGAACGCGTCGGCGCCGTACGGCGTCTCGTCGAGCCATGGGCCGAGCTCGGCAGTCATGCGATCGCACACGTCGGCATCGACGAGGCGCGCGACCACCACCACGCCGTGCGCGTGCAACTCGGCGGCGATCTCGTCGACGGTGGCAATGGCTGGCAGGCGAGGGATCGAGGGCGTGCTCATGCCGCCAAGCCTGCCAGACGCGCCGAGATCACCTCGACGAGCTCGTCGGCGAGCACCTGGGCCCGATCGTGGTGCTCACTCGCCTGGTCGAGCACGGCGACAGCGGCGATGAGCAGCACCCTGGCGACGGTCTGCGCGGTCGCGGCCGGCTGGTGCGGGTAGCGCTCCTGCAGCACTGCGGCGATGGTCTCGGCCAAGGCGTCGTTGCGTTCCTCCTCGATCGCCGTAAGGTCGGGCACGGCTCGCCAGGCGCGGCGCAGCACGGCGCCGGCCGGCTCGTGCAGCCGGACGTCGAGCAGGCGGCCGACGAGCTCGACCACCCATCCGCGCAGGTCGACTGCGCCGGGGAGCAGCGCCAGGTGGTCGACCACGAAACCGACGCGCACCCGCTCGTTGCGGTCGAACAGCTCGCGCAGGATCGAGTTCTTGTCGGGGAAGTAGTGGTAGAGGGTGGCGACGTTGACCCCGGCCACCTCGGCGACCACGTTGGTGTTGAAGCCCTGCAGGCCCCGCTCGACAAGGACGGCCACGGCGGCGTCGAGCAGCTTTGCGTAGGTCGCCTCGGCGCGCGCCTGCTTGGGCACGGCGCGACGGTGCGGGGCGGGTGAGGTCACGGCCACGGTGAGCCCGAGGCTACTGCGCCCAGCGCTCCCCGTTCGGCCGCATCGGGCCCGTCCTCAGTGCCATCGGGCCCGCCGAGCAGCGTCCGACGGCCGGTGAACGCACGCCGCTGACCAGGCACTTCCCACGCCCCGTCCGGTACGGATATACCATCTTGACAAAAAATCCCCCATTCGGGGGATCTAGAACTTCAGCCCGCCCTCCGATCCGCCGAGACCTGTGCAGGTGCCCGGTGAGGGATGGCCCGATGACCTGCGAGGGATCGCACGACATCGGCCCGGACCCACCGGTCAGGGAGGAGATGACGATGGCGAACAACACACACACCCCGGTCCAACAGCGTCGGACCATCACCCGGATCGCAACCGCCCTCGCGGCGACGATCGCCTCATCGGCGGTCGTCGTGCTCGGCGGCGGTGCTGCGTCGGCCACCTCGGTGCCCGCCCGCGCCGTGGTGGCCGACGGCTTATAGCGTTAGCCCCGCGGAGGCTGGGCGAGTGCAACGGTCGGCGGGGCCTACCAGCTCGACGAGGCAGCCTCGTTCTCGGTCGACGGCGCCGACGGCGTCGTCGTCGTCGAGCGCGGCCACGACCGCAACGCGCTGCTCGGCGCCGTCGCCGCCGACGTCGACGCCCAGGTCGACTTCCGCATCGCCAACGTGCCCACCTCGGGCAGTGGGCTCTACTTCGCCGTCAAGCTGCGCAGTGACGCAGCCGGCAACGAGTACCGCCCACGCGTGCGGGTGACCCCGCGCGGCGTCGCCTTCGTCAGCATCGTGCGCGTCGACGGCAGGACCCAGGGCGTGGTCGGGAGCGGCGCCGAGCAGCGGCTGCCGTTCACCGTCACCGCCGGCACGAGCTACCGCATGCGCGCCGTGGTCACGGGCACGACGCCGCAGCTCGGGATCAAGGTGTGGCCGACCACGACCACGGAGCCGATGGCCTGGCAGGCATCGGGCACCGACACCGCTCCGGCCGCCCTGAAGGGACCGGGTCGCATCGGACTGTGGTGGTACATGTCGACCTCGGGCTCGACGGCGACCATGTCGATCGCCGACTTCGGCGCCGCCGACCTGGCCGTCCCGGTCGTGCAGATCACCCCGGTCGCACCTGCACCGGCAGCGCCGGCACCCACCGTGGCGCCCACACCCACCGCAGCGCCCACCACCACCGTAGCAGCCACCACCAGCGACGGAGCACCCACGCAACGCAGCGACGCGAGGACGGGGGGCGGAGGGCGCCCACCACCACCGTGGCACCCGCACCGAGCGCTCCGGCTCCCGGTGCTGGCGCCGATGGCTTCGAGCGCACCGGCAGCGGTGGCTGGTCGACCGCCGACGCAGGCGGCGCCTACCAGCTCGACGAGCCGGGCACCTTCTCCGTCGACGGCAGCCGGGGACTGGTCACCATCGAGCGCGGCCACGATCGCAACGCCGTCCTCGGCGCGGTCGCGGCCGATGTCGACACCACCGTGGCGTTCAGCGTGAGCAACGTCCAGACCGGCGGCAGCGGCCTCTACTTCTCGTTCAAACTGCGCCACACGGCGGAGCGTCACGAGTACCGGCCACGGTTGCGGGTGACGCCCGGCGGCACCGCCTTCGTCAGCGTCGTCCGCGTCGACGGCCCGACCCAGGCCGTGACGGCGATCGGTCCGGAGCGCCAGCTCACGTTCCCGGTGCTGCCCGACACGACCTACCTGATGCGCAGCGCCGTGGTCGGCATCGAGACCCCGCAGCTCGGCGTGAAGGTCTGGCCCGCCGGCACGACCGAGCCCACCGAGTGGCAGGCAGGCGGGCTCGACATCTCGTCGGCAGCCATCAGCCAAGCCGGGCGGCTCGGCCTGTGGTGGTACGTCTCGGGATCGGGCACGACCACCACGATGGCCATCGCCGAGTACTCCGCCTCCGACCTGGCAGCCATCCAGCGGACGCCGGTTGCACCCGAGACCACTGCTCCGGCGCCCACCACCACCGCACCGGCACCTGACACGACCGTCCCGGCGCCCACCACGGCACCGGCACCTGACACGACCGTCCCGGCGCCCACCACCGCACCGGCGCCGAGCGCGCCGCCCGTGGCCCGCTTCGCCGTGGGCACCACCGGCACGACGGCGACCTTCGACGCCTCGGCCTCGAGCGACCCCGACGGCGACGCACTCACCTATGCCTGGGCCTTCGGCGACGGAGCCGCCGGCACCGGCGTGCGCGCCGAGCACACGTTCACCTCGCCCGGCGAGCGCACCGTCATCCTGACGGTCACCGATCCGTCGGGCAACACGGCCACGGCGACGCAGCTCGTGTCGACGCTGCCCGCCGGCGCCATCCTGCCCAACACGGCCCCGGTGCCGACCACCCCGCACACCTTCTTCGTCGCCACGAACGGCAGCGACGCCAACCCCGGCACGCTCGCCGCTCCGTACGCCACGGTCACCAAGGCGCTGAACGCCATCCCCGCCGGCCAGTCCGGCACGGTGGTGGTCCGCGGCGGCACCTACCGCCAGGGCCAGTTGGTGATCGCCGGCGACAAGCAGGTGCGGATCATGGCCTACCCCGGTGAGGTGCCGGTGTTCAACGGCGCCGCCCAGGTGACGTCGTGGACCGACGAGGGCGCCCTGCGCTTCGCCGCCTACACGCCCATGCCCGTCACCGACGGCAGTGGCATCGGCTTCTCGAGCGGCCAGAACCTGACGGGCGGCGGCATGGGCAAGCACCCCGACCAGGTGTGGGTGGGCTCGGCCCAGCTGCGCCAGGTGGCCACCAAGGCCGAGGTCGTCGCGGGCACCTTCTGGGTCGACGGCACCAACCGGCGCCTCTACCTGACGGCCGCCGATGTGGCCGCCGGGCCGGTCGAGGCCTCGAACCGCCGCCAGTTCGCCACTGTGTTCGGCCGCCAAACCGTGTTCGAGGGCTTCGAGGTCACCCGCTTCTCGAACACCGCCAGCGACTACGGCGTGATCCTGGTCAACCAGGGTGTCCACGGCACCGTGCTGCGCAACCTGGTCGTGTCCGACTCGGCCTTCCAGGCCATCCAGTACGCCGGCGGCACCAGCCTCGCCGGGATCATCCAGGGCGCCCTGCTCGAGCACGTCACCGTCACCCGTTCGAACTGGATGGGTGTGTCGGCCACGCTGGTCGACGACTTCACGATGCGCTCCGTGCGGATCACCAACTCGAACCAGTTCGACGAGTTCACCCACTCACCGCAGTCCGGTGCGCTGAAGACCTCCCGGGTCCGCAGGGCCCTGGTCGCCGACAGCGTGATCGCCGACAACCGCAGCCATGGTCTGTGGTTCGACCAGAGCAACGTCGACGTCGACGTGATCGGCAACGACCTGCGCGGCAACACCGGCTCGGCGATCTTCTGGGAGATCTCCGACGACCTCCTGCTCGCCGACAACGTCATCATCGCCAGCGGTGGTGCTCGGGCCGTGAAGATCGCCGGTGCGTCCGGCGTGAAGATGGTGAACAACACCATCGTCGGTGGCGCCGACCCGGTGGGCATCTACGTCGACAACCGCTCGAAGCCCGGGTGCGCCGACCCCAGCAAGCCGCTGTGCGCCAACTCGTACTCGAGCGACCGTGACACCGTGCGCCCGCTGCCCGCCAGCCTCGACTGGATGCCGCGGATCGACGTGATGGTCAACAACGTCATCGCCCTGCCCACGGCAGCCGGCTACTGCGGCGGCACGGCAGCGATGTGCGTCACCGGCTCCAACGCCGGGGCCGTGGCCTCGCTCGAGTCGGTGTTCCACCAGGCCGACCCGGCCCGCGGCATCCCCGCCTCGGTCGTCGACGGCAACGTCTACGTGGTCACCTCGGGTGCGGCGATCCGCACCACGGCCGGGGCGTTCACCACGGTGCAGGCCTTCGCCACCTCGATGGCCACCGCCCCGGTGAACCTGACGGTCGAGGCCGCAGGTCGCTCCGGCGCCGGACTGGTCACCTCGACGGGGGCGCTCACCGCAGCCCTCGCCGCCCAGCAGGACACGACCACCCCCCTCCCCGCAGCAGCAGCGCTGGCCACCCTCCCCGCCGGCACCAAGCACCTCGGAGCACTCCGCCCGGTCGGCTGACCACGGCGAACCGAACGCCGCCGTCGGGTGGGCCGCCCCCCCCCCGACGGGCGGGACACGACGGCGGGCACGGATGCCAACGCGCCGGGGTCGTCCTAGCGGACCGGCAGCGGCGCCGGTAACCCGGTGGGAAC
>DAINND010000029.1:0-15041 GCA_036736065.1 Ilumatobacteraceae bacterium | reverse complement strand
TGAAGGACCCGAAGCGGCCGAGCGGGTCGTTCATCTTCCTCGGGCCCACCGGTGTGGGCAAGACCGAGCTCGCCAAGACCCTCGCCGAATTCCTGTTCGGCGACGAGAGCGCCCTGATCGCGCTCGACATGAGCGAGTACATGGAGAAGCACACGGTGAGCCGCCTCGTCGGTTCGCCCCCCGGATACGTCGGCTACGAAGAGGGCGGCCAGCTCACCGAGGCCGTGCGGCGCAAGCCGTTCAGCGTGGTGCTGTTCGACGAGATCGAAAAGGCCCACCCCGACGTGTTCAACACCCTGTTGCAGATCCTCGAAGAGGGCCGCCTCACCGACAGCCAGGGCCGCACCGTCGACTTCCGCAACACCGTGCTGATCATGACCTCGAACCTCGGCTCGAGCGACCTGCGCAAGGGCAACGTCGGCTTCACCAAGGGTGACTCGGCGATGACCTACGAGCGGATGAAGGACAAGGTCATGGATGCCCTGAAGGGGCACTTCCGTCCCGAGTTCTTGAACCGTGTCGACGAGCTGATCGTGTTCCACGAGCTCGCTCGCGACGAGGTCATGCAGATGGTCGACCTGATGACCAAGCGCCTCAGCACCCAGCTCGAGAGCCAGGGCCTCGGCATCGAGCTCACCGAGAGCGCGAAGGAGCTCCTGGCGGCCAAGGGCTACGACCCGCAGCTCGGCGCTCGTCCGCTGCGTCGGGCGATCCAGCGCATGGTCGAGGACGTGCTCAGCGAGAAGATCCTCTACAAGGAGTTCCACGCTGGGCAGATCATCGTCGTCGACACCGAGGACGATCCCGATCGTCCCGGCGAGCGGCGCCTCAGCTTCTCCGGCGTCGAAGGCTTCCAGCCGATCCCGCCGGTGGCCGAGCTGGCGGCGTCGACCACGGCTCCCGACACCGAGCCACCCGTCGTCGACTGACGGCTCGCGAGCGCCGGTCGACTGGCGGATGCCACACTCGCGTGCCGTGCGGCTCCGTCTGCTCCTCTGCGTCTGCGCCCTGGCGCTGACGGCGTGCCGCGTCGACGCGAACGTCGACATCGAGATGGCCGAGAACGGCAGCGGCGTCATCACCGTCACCGCGGTCGCCGACGCGGAGCTGGTGGCTCGCGCTCCCGGCCTGGCAGACGACCTGCGCTTCGACGACCTCGTCGCCGCCGGTTGGGTGGTGCAAGGCCCTGCTGCCACGGCCGACGGTGGCCTGTCGCTGGTGCTACGCCATCCGTTCGGCACACCCGAGCAGGCGACGGCGATCCTGGCGTCGCTCAACGGCCGCAACGGCCCGCTGCTCGACGTCGTCCTCGGCCGGACGGTGGCCGAGCGATCCGTGGAGCTGTCGATGACGGGGTTCAGCGGCACCACGGTGGGGCTCGGGTCGTTCGCCGACGACGAGCTCTTCGCTGCGGTGGGGGCCGTCCCGTGGGCCGCCGAGGTCGCCGCGCAGGGCCTCACCATCGATCAGGCGCTGGCCGTGTCGGTCTCGGCGGCCCTCGACGGCAAGGTCGTAGCCACCACCGGCACCGCCGGCGACGACGGACGGGTCCGCTGGAGCGTCCCGCTCGACGGGTCGCTCATCGACCTCGCGACGACGTCGAGCGTCTCGCTCGACAAGGGTGGGGTGTGGAGGGTCCTCCCCTACCTGGCGCTGGCCGCACTCGTCCTGTGGGTGGTCGCGGCGGCTGCACTGGTCTGGCGCATGGTGATGGCACGACGGGCCCCGCTGCGCCGACGCCCACGCTGAGCGACGAGCCCCACCCGGCGATGTGACACCCCCCGGCTACGGTCGGCACATGGCCAAGCTCCGCCTCGTCTACCGCTGCTCCGACTGCGGCGCGTCGTTCCCCAAGTGGGCCGGGCAGTGCGCCACGTGCCGCGCCTGGAACACGCTCGTCGAAGACGTCGAGGGCCCCGACGAGCTCCCCGTCCCCACCATGCACCACGGCCCGGCGGCAGCACCGCGGCCGATCACTGCGGTCGATGCCGGCGAGGGTGGCCCCACACCCACCGGCATCACCGAGCTCGACCGTGTGCTCGGCGCCGGGCTGGTGCCCGGATCGGTCGTGCTGCTCGGTGGTGAGCCCGGCATCGGCAAGTCGACCCTGCTGCTGCAGCTCCTCGCCGGCTGGCACGGCCGAACGCTCTACGTCAGCGCGGAGGAGAGCGGCCCGCAGGTCAGGCTGCGCGCCGACCGCCTCGGCGCTGTCGGCCCCGACCTGTGGCTGCTCACCGAGACCGCGCTGTCGCACATCGTCGCGGCGATCGACGAGGTGCGCCCCAGCCTGGTGGTGGTCGACAGTGTGCAGACCATCGCCGACACCGAGCTCAGCTCGGCACCGGGCAGCGTGGTGCAGGTCCGGGGCTGCGCAGCGCGGCTCGTGCACGAGGCCAAGACCCGTGGGGTGCCGGTGGTGCTCGTCGGCCACGTCACCAAAGAAGGCAGCCTGGCCGGCCCGCGGGTGCTCGAGCACGTGGTCGACGTGGTCCTGTCGTTCGAGGGTGACCGCCACCACTCGCTCCGGCTCCTGCGCGCGGTGAAGAACCGCTTCGGGCCCACCGACGAGCTCGGGCTGTTCGAGATGGGCGAGCAGGGCCTCGTGGGCGTGCCCGATGCGAGCAGCTTGTTCCTCGCCGATCGGCGCACCGGGGTGCCCGGCTCGGCCGTGCTCTCCACGCTCGAGGGCCAGCGTCCGCTGCTCGTCGAGGTGCAGGCGCTCACCTCGTCCACCTCGAGCGGCGCGCCGCCACGCCGCAGCGCGCAGGGCCTCGACCCGGGTCGCCTGGCAATGCTCCTCGCCGTGCTCGAGCGACGCGCCCGGCTCACCACCGCCACCACCGAGGTCTACGTCTCGGCCGTCGGCGGTGTGCGCCTGGCCGAGCCGGGCGCCGATCTCGCCGTCTGCCTCGCCCTGGCGAGCGCACTGGTCGGTCGGCCGTTGTCACCGGATCTGGTCGTCTTCGGCGCGGTCGGCCTCGCCGGCGAGGGCCGCCAGGTGGCCAACGCCCGGCGCCGACTCGGCGAGGCGGCTCGCCTCGGGTTCCGACGGGCGATCGTTCCCGCCCACGCCCCCAACGGTGTCGAGGGCATGTCGCTCGTGCGCGTCGCCACGTTGGCCGAGGCGCTCGCCGCGGCCGACCTCACGGGGCGCTGACGCTGCCCCAGGGCGGCTCACACCGGTCGGTAGCGGGCCTTCAGCGACGGGCGGGCGTCGTCGTCGATCGCCACGGTTCCGTCGGCGACGAGCTTCACCAGGTGGGCCAGCACGCTGCGGCCGGCCGCCTTGTGCAGCTCCTCGCGCACGTCGGCGTAGAGCAGCTTGACCATCTCGGCCACCTCGGCGCGGCCGCTGCGCACTGCGGCGAGCACCTGCGCCTCACGCTCGAGGCGATGGGCGAGGAAGGCCTCGAGGTAGGGCCCCGGCTCGGTGACGGGGGCGCCGTGGGTGGGCCACAGCACCCGGTCGTGACGCGCCATCACCCGGCGCAGCGAGTCGAAGTAGGCGGCCATGTCACCGTCGGGCGGGGCGATCACCGTGGTGCTCCACCCCATCACGTGGTCGCCGGTGAACAGCGCCTCGTCCTCGGTGAGGGCGAAGCACAGGTGGTTCGACGTATGGCCGGGAGTGTGCACGGCGCGCAGCGTGAAGTCGGGCCCGGCGACCGCGAGCTCACCGTCGACCACCCGGTGGTGCGGTTCGAAGTCGTGGTCCGTGGTCTCCTCGATCGCCTCCGCACCCTCGCCGGTCTCGCTGCCGCTCGCTCCATCCGCCGTGATCGGCTCATCGGCGTCGGGATCGTCGAGGCGCGGATGCGGCCCGAACCCGATGGTCGGCGCACCGGTCTCCGCGCTCAACCAGGCCGCGAGTGGCGAATGGTCGGCATGGCAGTGGGTGATGCAGATGGCGATCACCTCCCGCCCGCGCAGGGCTGCGGCGAGCGCGTCGCGATGGCTGTCGAGGCGCGGGCCGGGATCGATGACGGCAACCTGTCGGCCCTCACCGACGATGTACGTGCCGGTGCCGTGGTAGGTGAACTTCGACGGGTTCTCGGCCACGAGCCGGGTGATGCGCGGCGTCACCGGGACCGCCTCGCCGTAGCGCGGCTCGGCCAGGGTGACGAACGGGATGCCGCTCATGGCGCCACCGCCCGGACCTCGCCCACAGGCGCCCCGTGCCCGCGGAGCGGCTCGGTGACGAGCGGTGCCAGCGCATCGGTCGCCACACCGAGCCGTTCGAGGGCAGCGAGCAGCACCACCGGCCGGGCGCGGTTGGCTCCGTCGGCGACCTTCAGCGCGATCGCTCGGCCGTCCGGAAGGGCCGCAGCCATCACGCCCTCGGCGCCGTCCTTGGCCATCAGCCCGGGCACGTGGCGCATGAACGCCGTGACGTCGCGGCGCTCACCGCCGACCATCTCCGGATGCTGTGTCATCGCGGTGTAGACCTGCGCCCCGGCGGCACCGGCACCTCCCGTCGCGATCGATCGGAAGGCGCGCGCGAGGCCGACGAGCGACAGCATGTGGGCGGGGGCGCCGCACCCGTCGACACCGATGTGACCGATCGGTTCCCCGGCGAGCTCGGCGATGGTGGAGGTGATCCGTCGCTGGAGCGGATGGTCGAGCGAGAGGTACGACGCGTCGTGCGCCCATCGATTGCGCACACAGGTGGCCACCATCCCGCTGTGCTTGCCGCTGCAGTTCATCTGCAGCGTCGTGCGCGCCCCGCCGGCGCGCAGCACGGCCGCGGCCGCAGCATCGTCGAGGGGGAGGTCGGGGGTGTTGGCCAGTGCGGCCTCGTCGAGACCGGCGCCGGCCAGGATCCGCTGCGCGGCAGCCAGGTGCCGGGGCGTGCCGTCGTGGCTGGCGCAGACGAGGGCGAGCAGCTCGGGTGCGAGCTCGAGGCCGGCGCGCACCATCGCCACGGCCTGCATGGGCTTGTTCGACGAGCGCGGGTAGATGACCACCTCGGGATCACCCACGGCGAGCTCGACGGAGCCGTCGGGCGCCAGGGCCACGAGGGCGCCCCAGTGCACCGACTCGTCCGCCCCGCTGCGACTGGTGACGGCGATCGGCGCGAAGGCGTGCAGCAGGTCACTCGGCGGCATCGGACCGCTCGCGTGAGGCGCCGCGACGCCGTGACGGGTGGCCTTGCTCGCCACGCAGGCGCGCGTCCGCGACCGTGGTGAGACGGTCGTCGAGCACGTCGTAGCGGCTCCCGGCTGCGCTCACCAATGCCTGCACCATCGCCGCAGCGGGCAGGGCGAGGAGGGCGCCCACCACGCCGAGCGCGGCGCCCCCGGCGAGTGCAGCGCCGAAGGCCACCGCGGGGTGCAGCTCCATGGTGCGCGCCGTGATGCGCGGGGCGAGGAAGTAGTTCTCGATCTGCTGGTAGACGAGGATCGCGATCGCCACGATGAGGGCCTTGACCGGCGAGTCGATGAGGGTGAGCACGAACGGCAAGAGCCCGGCGAGGTAGGTGCCGACCACGGGCAGGAACTGGCTGATCAGGCCGACCCACACGGCGAGGGCCACGGGGGCCTGCGTGCCGACGGCCTGGAAGACGATCCAGTGGTAGAGCGCCGAGAGCCCGGCCAGCAGCGCTCGTGAGTAGAGGTAGCCGCCCGTCTTGTCGATGGCCAGGTTCCAGCCGTCGAGGACGGCTCGTTGGCGCTCGGCGGGCATCCGGCTGCAGATCACGCGCCGCAGGCGAGGGCCGTCGGCGACGAGGTAGAAGGTGAACAGCAGCACCGACAGGGTCTGGAGCACCACACCGAGCACCGTGATCGAGATGGCCAGCGCACGGTCACCCTGGTTGCGGATGAACTCCTGCACTGCGCCGTCCGGGCGGTTGATCTCGGCGATCACCGCGGCGGCGTCGATCTCGGTGCCCAAGGTGTCGTTGAGGAAGTCGACCGAACGAGTGACGTAGCGCTCGAGGTCACCGAGCAGCTCGGCGATCTGCGACGCGACCAGGGTGCCCATGGCGACGACGAACACGGTGAAGGCGACCGTGATGCCGACCAGGATCAGCGCCGTGGCCGAGCCGCGCCGCCAGCCGCGCTGGGCGAGGCGGTTGACTCCCGGCTCGACGGCGAGCGACAGGAACAGCGCCACGACGAGCAGCACGAGCAGGCCGCTCAGGTTGCGGAACACGTCGCGCACCACGAACGTGAGGAGGTACCCGACCCAGAACACGATGATGGCGGTCAGCGCCCATCGGGGCATGCGGCTGCGCGTGGCGGTGCTCGCTGGGGGGTCGGTCACCTCGGGGTCGGCCATCGTCACCGAGCGTAGTGAGCGACGACCCCGCGCAAGGGGGAGGCGAGGGAGCCGTTGGTCCCGCCCTCGATCCGGTCGAGGTCGAGCCAGGCGGCCATCCGCGCCAGCTCCGCGGCCAGTGGCTCGACGACGGTGCGGTGGGCGACTCCCTCTTCGACGAAGGCGCCGGGCACCGAGAGCACGCGCCCGGCCCGATCGGCCTTGAGGTCGACGCGACCGACGAGGCGCTCGCCGATCAGCACGGGCAGGACGTAGTAGCCGAATCGCCGCTTGGCAGCAGGCGTGTAGATCTCGATGCGGTAATGGAAACCGAAGAGCCGCTCGGTGCGTGGCCGGTGCCACACCACCGGGTCGAACGGGCTGAGCAACGCGCAGCGCTCGATGTGACGGGGCACTCGCACGTCCGGGTGCCGATAGGCGGGCGCCGCCCATCCCTCGACCTGCACCGGCAGCAGGCGGCCCTCGGCGACGAGCTCGGCCACGAGCGGACGGCAGGTGGTGGCCAGCTGCCGGTGGTAGTCGGCGAGGTCGTCGAGCGTGCCCACCCCGTGGTGGCGTGCGGCGAGGACCAGCAGTTCCTTGCGCGCCTCGCGCTCGGGTGGCGTGGGGCGGGCGAGCACCTCGGCGGGCAGCACGCGGTCGGTGACGTCGTAGAGGCGGGCGAAGTCGCTGAGGCGCCGGGTGGCGGTGATCCGCCCGCTGTAGAACAGGCACTCGAGGGCGGCCTTGCCGTCGTCCCAGTCCCACCACGACCCCTTGGGCCCCACCCGGGCACGCAGGTCGCCGGCCGCGAGTGGGCCCTCGGCGGCCACCCGTCGTTCGACCTCGTCGACGTAGGCCCGGCGACGGGTGGCGAAGTCGCGCAGCCACTTGTGCGGTTGGGCCATCCGCCAGCGGTGCAGGTGGTGGTGCTCGGTCGGGACGTGCGAGGCCTCGTGCACCCAGTACTCGAACAGCTCACCGCGGGCGGTGGCGTCGGGGATGAGCGACCGAGGGTGCGCGCCGAGTCTGGCGAACAGCGGCAGCTCCTGGCTGCGGACGAGGACGTTCACCGAGTCGATCTGGATGACGCCCATGTCGTCGAGCGCTCGCCGCAGGTGGCGCGCGTCGACCCGGCCCGCCGGCCGCTGTGTGGCGAAGCCCTGTGCGCCGAGGGCGAGCCGCCGCGCCTCGGCGAGCGAGAGCGCGTCCGGGCCCGCCATGGTGCCGACGGTCGATCAGTCGGCGACGGTGATGGTGACCGAGTGGATCACCACGTCCTCGTGCGGGCGGTCCTGGCGGTCGGTGGCGACGCTCTGCATCGCCTCGAGCACGTCGAGGCCCTTCACGATCTGGCCGAAGTGGTTGTACTGGGGCGGCAGCCCCACACCGCTCGGGCCGCTGATGAGGAAGAACTGGCTGCCGTTGGTGTTCGGGCCGGCATTGGCCATGGCGACCGAGCCGATCTCGTAGCGGCGCTTCACCGGCTCGTCCTGGAAGCGGTAGCCGGGGCCACCGCGCCCGGTGCCGGTGGGGGCTCCGCCCTGGCACACGAAGTCCTTGATGATGCGGTGGAAGATGATGCCGTCGTAGTAGTGGTGCGCGGCGAGGAACACGAAGCTGTTCACGGTGATCGGCGCGTTGATCGCATCGAGGGCGATCACGATCGTGCCGAGCGAGGTCTCCATCGTCGCGGTGTAGCGCTTGGAGGTGTCGATGCCCATCTCGGGCGGCTCGGCGAACTGCTGCTGCCGAGGGGCGGAACCGTCGAGGGGCGGGAAAGGTGTGGGCATGCGGCGAGGCTACCTGTCCGCACCACTCCCGGGGTGGGCCGACGCCTCAGCCACCCTGCTGGGCGGCGTAGTTGCTGAGCAGCGAGTCGGCCCGCGCTGCGGCGTCGGCCAGTGCCGCTGCCGGATCGCCACCGGCGAGCACCTCGGCCAGCGCACGTGAGGTGAGCACGCGCACCTCGCGCTGGGGCCCGAGCAGCGGGCCGATCGCGGTCGGCTCGTCGGGGGTCGACAGCAGTGTGTCGAGGGCGACCTTGAACCGCGGGTCGGCGGCGTAGGTGCTGGCCAACGGCTCGACATCGACGGCGTCACTGCGCACCGGCACGTAGCCCGTCGCAGCCGCCCATGTGCTCTGCGACTCGGCGCTCACCAGGTAGCTGATGAAGTCCCACGCTGCAGCAGCCTGGGCGTCGCCCTTGTCGGCGGAGATCCACAGCGAGGCGCCACCCACGCGCACGGTGCTCGAACCATCCGGACCGGGCATCGGCCCGACCCCGAGGTCCTCGACGGCGATGCCGGGCGCGATGCCGGCCTCGATGGCCGCGAGCACCGTGCCGAGCGCGGCAGAGGTGCCGATGGTCATGGTGCCGGGTTGGGCCTGGTCGGCGATCTTCAAGAAGGTGTCCTGGCCGCTCGCGTTGTCGCCCACGTTGTAGGCCCAGCCGTCGGTGACGAGCTGCTGCAGGTAGCCGAACAGCTCGACACCGGTCGGGTTGTCGAACAACACTTCGGTCGCCGGGGCGGAGCGCCCGTTGTCGTTGTTGGCGTAGAACTCACCCGCCTTGGCGAACCACTGCTCGAGGAACCAGCCGCCGCCGCTGTCGAAGTTGGTGTCGAGGATGAGGCCGAAGGCCGCAGCGCCCGACTCGACGATCTGCTGCGACGCCGCGGCGAGCTCCTCGAGCGACGCGGGCGGCGAGTCCGGATCGAGGCCGGCGGCCGTGAAGACCTTGCGGTTGTAGTACAGGACCGGGTTGCTCACGTTGAACGGCATCGACCACTGCACCCCGCCGGTGGAGTAGGCGTTGATCGCCGAGGCGAGCAGGGTCGTGGTGTCGTAGCCGGAGGCCTCGATGCAGGCCTCGACCGGGATGAAGGCATCGGCGTCGCGGAAGACCTGCACCGCGTACTCGGGGGCCTGGACGAGCTCGGGACGGCTGCCGGTGCCGGACTGCAGGTACTTGTCGATGACCTGCTCGTACCCGCCCTGGTTCTGCAGGGTCACCCGTACCCGGTCCTGGCTCGCGTTGTAGGCGTCGGTCAGATCCGTGAGGGCCTGCTCGAGGTCGGCCGTCATGCCGTGCCAGAACGTGATCTCGACCGGTCCGGACGCTGCGTCGAGGGCGTCGACGGGGCACGGCGGCAGCGAGTCGAGCGGCGTCGCCTCGGTGGTCGACGGCGCCGGCGGCTCCGTCGAGGCCGTGGGTGGGGTGGTGTCACCGGGCGCCGTGGTGGGGGCCACGGTGGTGGTGATGCCGGCGTCTTGCAGCGACCCCCCGCCGCTGCAGGCGGCGACGAACATGGCGACGGCGGCGCCGGCGAGGCCGATGCGGGTCGATGCGCGCCTCGGTGCACGGGACGCGCGCATCAGCCCTTCACCGCCCCGGCCGTGAGGCCACGCACGAGCTGGCGCTGGAAGATCACCAGCACGATCGCGATCGGCAGCGCGGCGATGATCGTGCCGGCGATCGGCACGTTGAACCGTTCGATGTCGGGGACGCTCGAGTTGAGCAAGCGGAGTCCGGTCTGCACGGTGTTCATGTCCTCTTCGGTGGTGATCAGGTTGGGCCACAGGTACTGGTTCCAGCTGGCGAGGAACGAGAACAGGGCCAGTGCCCCGAGCGTAGGCCGAACCAGTGGCAACGCGACCTCGCGCAGGAACCCGAAGTGGCCGAGGCCGTCCATGCGCGCCGCCTCGCGCAGCTCGTTCGGGATCTGCAGGAACACCTGGCGCATCAGGAACGTGCCGAAGGCCGTCGCGAGGAACGGCACGGCGAGGCCCTGGTAGGTGTTCAGCCAGCCGAGTGAGTCGATGGTGCGCCGGTTGACGACGAGCGTGGTCTCGAGTGGGACCAGCAGCGTGGCGAGGAACACGGCGAACCAGAACGCCTTGAGCGGGAAGCGCAGGAAGGCGAAGGCGTAGGCGGCGAGCACCGACGTGACGAGTTGGGCGACGGTGATGACCGTGGCGACGATGGCCGAGTTCCACAGGTAGCGGCCGAGGCGACCCTCGGTCCAGGCGTCGCGCAGCACCGACAGCGTCAGGTGCTCGGGCACGAACGGACGGTCGAGCACCTTGCCGCCGGGCTTCAGCGCCGCCACGACGGTGGTGTAGACGGGCAGCAGCACGGCGAGCGCGACGATGCCGAGCACGGCGTAGCGGCCGGCCATGCGCCAGCCCGGCCGGACGTGGTCGATCCCGACGGCCGTGGTCGCCCCCTTCCTGCTGGAGCGCGCGCTAGTTGCCATAGTGGGTCCTCCGGCCGAGGCCGCGCAGCTGCAGCGCCGACAGGGCGAGCAGCACGACGAAGAGCAGCACCGCCACCGACGACTGCAGGCCGGCGTCGTTGCGAGCGATCGAGCTGCTGCCGTACACCAGGTAGGTGAGCGTGGTGGTGCTGTCCTGCGGGGTGGGGCCGCCGTTGGTGAGCAGGTCGATCTCGCCGTATGCCTGGAACGCCCGGCTGGTGAGCACCACCGCGACGAACACCAGCGTGGGTGACAGCATCGGCACCGTCACCTCCCGGAAGCGCCGCCACGGGCCGGCGCCGTCGACGTAGGCGCTCTCGTGGAGCTCACGCGGGATGCTCTGCAAGCCGGCGGTGACCACGATGAAGGTGAAGCCGAGGTTGGCCCACACGCTCGACACGGCGACGCTGGTCAGCGCCGTCCCGGGATCGTTGAGCAGGCCGGGGTTCTTCATCACCGGGAACAGCTCGTTCAGCCACCCGATGTTGGCGAGCACCCCGCGCGACGGCTGGAGGAGGAACAGCCACATCAGCGAGGCCACGGCCACCGAGGTGGCGACGGTGCTCGAGAACACGGTGCGGAACACGCGCATCCCGCGCAGCTGCTTGTCGGCCAGGACGGCCAGGCCGAGGCCGAGCGCCACGCCGACGGGCACCGTGAGCAGCGCGAACTTCACGGTCACCCACAGCGCGTGGCGGAACTCGTCGCTCTGGGCGACGTCGATGTACTGCCGCCAGCCGTTGGTCCGGCAGTTCTGCGCCTGGGCGTCGCAGCGTTGGCGGCCGAGGAAGATGGCCCGGCCGAGCGGGTAGAGCACGAAGGTGACGAGGACCACGATCGACGGCAGCAGCATCGCCGCGGCGAGGCTCCACTCGCGCAGGCGACGGCTCATCCGTCGACCGCCAGCCCGGTGGTGGGATCGAAGTGGTGCCGGTGCTCGACCGGCAGGCGCAGTCCGACCTCGTCACCGAGTCGGGCGTGCACCTCGTCGGCCGAGGAGCGCACGACGATGCGCGTGTCGCCGGCCTGGCAGTAGACGAGCACCTCGTGACCGAGCTGCTCCACCAGGGTGACGGTGGCGCGCACCGGGCCGGACGGGTCGACCACGACGTGCTCGGGTCGGATCCCCACCCGCAGCGCGCCTCCGGCGCCGGGGCCGTCGGCCAGCCCCGGGGGGAGCACGTTCATCGGTGGTGTGCCGATGAACTCGGCGACGAACACGCTGGCCGGACGGGCGTAGACCTCGGCCGGGGTGCCGACCTGCTCGATGCGGCCGCGGTTCATCACGGCCACCCGGGTGCCCATGGTCATCGCCTCGACCTGGTCGTGGGTGACGTAGACGAACGTCGACGACAGGCGCTGGTGCATCGCCACCAGCTCGGCCCGGGTCTCGCTGCGCAGCTTGGCGTCGAGGTTGCTGAGCGGTTCGTCCATGCAGAACACCGCCGGCTGGCGCCCGATCGCCCGGGCGAGCGCCACGCGCTGGCGCTGGCCGCCGCTCAGCTGGCCGGGCTTGCGCTCGAGGTACTCGGTGAGCCCGAGCGCAGCAGCGGCCTGTTCCGCGGCGCGGGCCCGTTCGACCTTGTCGACCTTGCGCACCTTGAGCGGGAACTCGATGTTCGCCCGCACGGTCTTGTGCGGGTAGAGGGCGTAGCTCTGGAACACCATCGCCACGTCACGTTCCTTGGGCTCGGCGTCGTTGACGCGCACGCCGCCGATGTGCACATCGCCGCTGGTCGGGCTCTCGAGCCCGGCGATCATGCGCAGCAAGGTGCTCTTGCCGCATCCGGACGGGCCGAGCAGGACCATGAACTCGCGGTCGGCGATGTCGAGGGTGACGTCGTCGACGGCGGTCACCCCGTCGAAGACCTTGCTGAGGGACTCGAGACGCACGGTGGCCACGTCGACGACGATAGGCGACCCCGGGGGCCGGACCGCGCCCAGGTAGCCTGCCCTCATGTCCGCCGACGAAGCCACCTCACCCAACGAGGCCGGGCCCGGAGCGCCGCTCGACCTCGATGCGATCGAACGCGACCTCGCCGACGTCGAGACGGCCCTCGCCCGGCTCGACAGCGGCGACTACTGGCGTGACGAGGTCACGGGCGCCGAGCTCGACGACGCGCTGCTCGCCGAGCGCACGACGGCCCGGCGGGGAGCGACGCCGGCGGGGTGAGCGTGGGCACCCCGCCCCGGGTGCCGTGGAGGGTTCGCCTGGCGCGTTCGGCACGCGTGTGGCGGCTCACGCTGCGCAATGCGGTGCGCTACGTCGTGCACCGCATCCGACGCTTGGGTGCGGGTGAGCAACGTCGGGGCGCGCAAGCCGACGCAGTCACCATGAGCACGAGCGCCGACGTAGGCCGGGCTGGGGGCAACAAGAAGGGGGCCCGAAAGAAGTCCGCGCAGCTGATGAGCGTGGTCATCGAGTCGCTCCCCGAGCCGGCGCGCACGTCGCTCGCCTCGCTCTACGCCGACGCCCCGCCGATGAGCGCCGAGCTCGCCGAGGGCGTCGTCACCACCGAGCTCGGTCGGCCGCCCACTGCGGTGTTCCTCGACTGGTCGCCCACTCCCACCGCAGCGGCGAGCATCGGCCAGGTGCACCGTGCGGTCACTCGCGACGGGCGCCTCGTGGCGGTGAAGGTGCAGTACCCGGGCGCCGCTGCGGCGATCGAGGCCGACCTCGCCAATGCCGAGGGCATGTACCGCCTCCTGGGCTCGTTCACGCTGAAGGGCGTCGACACCAGGGCTGTGGTCGACGAGTTGCGCGAGCGGATGCGCGACGAGCTCGACTACCGCATCGAGGCGTCCAATCTGGCCGAGTTCGGGCATGCGTACGCCGATCACCCGTTCGTCGCCCTGCCGGCCGTGGTGCCCGAGCTCAGCACCGCCCGGGTCCTCACCACCGACTGGGTCGACGGCCTCGGCTGGGACGCGTTCCGCGCCCAGGCCGGGCCCGAGGCGCGCCGACGCGCGGGCGAGTCGATCTGGCGATTCGCCCAGCACTCGATCCACCGCCTCGGCTGCTTCAACGGCGACCCGCACCCGGGCAACTACCTGTTCTCCCCCGACGGTGACGTCACCTTCCTCGACTTCGGCATGGTGAAGCGCTGGAGCCGCGGCGAGTGGGAGCTGCTCGCTCCGAGCATGGATGCGATCATCGTCGATCGCGACCCCGAGCGACTGGTGGCCACGATGGAGGCCAACGGGTTCCTGCGCGCCGGGCACGGGCTCTCCCCGCAGGCCGTCTACGACTACGTGAGCGCCCCGTACCGGCCCTACCTCACGGACCGGTTCACCTTCGACGCCACCTTCATGCGCGACACCGTCGCCACCATCACCGACCTGCGCGGGCCACATGCCGACGTCATCGCGGCCTGCGACCTGCCTCCATCGTTCATCGTGCTCAATCGCGTCGTGTGGGGAGTGAGCGCGCTGCTCGCCCGCCTCGAGCTGACCGCCCCGTGGCGGGCGAGGCTGCTCGAGTACCGCGTCGACGCGGAGCCGGCCACCGACCTCGGCCTCGCCGAGCAACGATGGCGCGGGCGACGTACCGACCAGTAACCTCGCGGCGCGCAAGCGATCCGCTGTGGGGCGGAGCAACGACCGTGGGGGGTCACCGTGGCCGATCCGTACAAGCCGAGGGCGCCGTTCGCGCCGTGGGACCGGCGCGAGCTCCCCGGCATGTTCGACGTCGAAGAGTCGGCGCGGCGGGTGGGCAACTACAAGTGGGCCGAGATGAAGCTCTTCGAGGCCCTCGGCGGCTGGGTCGCCACGGTGCCCGAGCTCGACGTCAAGATGCGCCTCGGCACCCACTGCTACAAGCACGCCTGGCACGCCGAGCTGTGGCACAAGCGGCTCCCCGAGCTGCGCGAGATGAACCCTGACCGGCTCACCCAACCGCCGAACGACGCGATGGTGCGATTCGTCGAGGCCCTCACCGAGCCCGAGGCGCCCGAGCAGACGATCGAGAAGCTCGTCGGCGTCTACCGGGTGTTCATCCCCCACTTCATCGCCGTCTACACGTTCCACAGGAACAACACCAGCCAGATCACCGACGCACCGACGATCCGCTCACTGCAGTTCATCCTGCAGGACGAGTTCGACGACTGGCGCGACGGTGAGATGCTCATCCAGTCGCTGATCGAGACGCCCGATGACGTCGATCGGGCCGCAGCCCACCAGGCCCGTCTCGAGAAGCTCATGCTCGAAGCGGGCGGCATCGCCGGCCCGGGTTCGATCGGACCAGTCACCACCAGCACCGCAGGAGCAGCCTCATGAGAAAGTTCCTCCCCGTCGACGACCTCGCCCGCGACACCCGGTTCAACCGGCTCACCATGGCCGACCGGATGAAGGACCCTCGCAGCGCCCTCGGCCGCGACGACGAGCACTCCCGGCGCGCCTCGAACCGTCTGGTGCCGAGCCGACCGGACGCGTCCAATGCGGCGCGCGCCCTCATGCACGGCATCTTCGTGGGCGAGATCCAGGCGCTCGAGGGCGCCGGCCGCACCTGCCACGACTTCCGCACCC